>DRKF01000478.1 GCA_011051915.1 Acidimicrobiales bacterium
CAGTGCCGGGCCTCGTCCCAGCACTGGCGGGCCATGTCCAGCTTCAGTTCGAAGGGCACCTCGTCGGCACCGTCCCCCACCTCGAAGTCCCAACAGGTGCGCCCCGCCCCCTCCATGGCCTGGATCTCACCGGTGAAGATCCCGTGCATCATGGCCCGGGCCCGATCGGGGCCCGTCCGCGAGTCCGGTGTCATCCTCGACCGCTCCCGCCGTCCGGCGCCCAGGCGGCGGTCCTTCAGTTGTTCGGTCTGGCTGCGGCGGACGAACCTCTCGTCCCGGGCCAGCTTCTCGGCCGGAAAGTGTCTACGCATGGCTGTCTCCCCTGTCCGCTCCCCTGTCCGGGCCAACCGCCCTCACCGACCCTCCCCCGGGTCGTTCTCCTCGTCCTGCTCGTGTGGGTCACCTATGGAACCGGGCCCGGCTATCCCCCCGGCCGCGACCATCAGCTCCTCCAACCGGGCCTGATGATCGGCGGCTCGTCGGACGTGTTCTGGGGTCTCGATGAGGGACTGGATCATCATCTCACCGTCCCTCCAGTCGTCGAACTCGTCCCTCAGCATCAGGTCCAGACTGCGGATGGTGGGAGCGTCGGTGATGGTCGAGGTGTTGTTGCGGTGGTAGGTGTAGGCGGCGATCTTGTGGGGGATCAGCACCCGGTAGACACCGACCAGCTTCTCGATGGTCAGTTCGGCGGCTTCGGGCTCGGTCATGGCCTCCACGAAGGCCACCAGCTCGTCGTTGGGAGGGACAGTGAGCCTCTCGGGTTTCATCTCCCGCAACTCCGGTAGCCGCTTGTGCATCAGTTCGGCGTGCCAGGCGTGGTGGTAGCAGTGAGTGCCCAGCTTCAGCTTCACGTCCATCTCGGGGACCGTCGCCACCCATCCCCCGAGGGCCTCGAACAGCTTGGTCTCGATCCACTTGTAGTGCCCGACGCGGCGTGCCGTCTCCTCCACGTCGAACAGGCCCGGAAGCTCCCTGCGGTCCCACGGTGCGAAGGCTGTCCGCGGCCTACTCGTCTCGACCATCTGTCTCCCCCTGGATCGGCTACCCCACCAATGTCCCCCACCGAGGCACCGATGGCCAAACCCGCGGCCTCCCGGCGGGACACCCGTCCCCCTCTCGGGGGTTCCCCGCTCAGCGGTAGCCGTTGGTGATCGGCAGCCGGCGATCCTTGCCGAAGGCCTTGGGCGACACCTTGGGCCCCGGTGGTGACTGGCGACGCTTGTACTCCGCCAGATCGACGAGACGGGTCACCCGGCGGACGAGGGCGGGATCGAATCCCATCTCGATCATCTCCGCCGCTGTCCGGTCGTCCTCCACATAGGCCTCCAGCAGAGGGTCGAGCACCTCGTAGGGAGGCAGTGACTGGTCGTCGCGCTGATCGGGCCGCAACTCCGCCGAGGGGGCCTTGGTGAGCACCGTCACCGGCACCACCTCGCGCCCGGTGCGGCTGTTCTTCCACCGGCACAGTTCGTAGACCTGCAACTTGAACACGTCCTTGATCACCGCGTAGCCACCGGCGGTGTCTCCGTAGAGGGTGGCGTACCCGACGGCGGACTCGCTCTTGTTGCCGGTGGTGAGCACCATCCAACCGAACTTGTTGGACAGCGCCATCAGAACCAGGCCCCGGATCCGCGACTGGATGTTCTCCTCGGTGGTGTCGGCTTCCCGCCCCTCGAAGGAGGGGGCCAGCATCTCCAGCAGGGCCTCGTGGGCGGCTTCTATGGGGATGGTCCGGTAGTCGATACCCAGGTTCTCCGCCAGCTCCGCGGCGTCGGTGCGGGACCCCTCGCTGGAGAAGCGCGAGGGCATGGACACTCCGTGGACGTGGTCGGGGCCCAGGGCGTCGGCGGCGACGGCCGCCACCAGACTGGAGTCGATACCTCCCGACAGGCCGATCACCACGTCGGTGAACCCGTTCTTGCGCACGTAGTCGCGCGTGCCGGTCACCAGGGCCTGCCACAGCTCGGCCAGGGGATCGAGGGGCCGCTCGACGCGGGGGGCTACCGTCGCCCGATTGGGGTCCACCGTGGTGGCGCTCACGACGAGCCGGTCGAGGTGGTCACGATGGGGCCTTCCCCGCGGATCGAGGAGACGCTGCCGGTAGGGCAGGGGGACCTCGATGTCGGTCACCAGGAGGTCGGTGTCGAACAGGCTGGCCCTCGCCGCCAGCCGTCCCTCGTGGTCGAGCACCATAGATCCCCCGTCGAACACCAGCTCGTCCTGACCACCCACCTGGTTGGCGTAGACGACGGGTACGGACACATCGGACGAACGGGTGGCGAGCAGAGTCTCACGGATCCGCTGCTTTCCCGCCCGGTAGGGCGATCCGTTGATGTTGACGAGGAGTTCGGCCCCACCGGCCGCCTGCTCGGCGTAGGGACCGACGGGTGACCAGATGTCCTCACAGATGGTCAGCCCGACCGCGACCCCCGCCACCACGTAGAGGGGTCCGACCTCGTCGCCGGGGATGAAGTACCGCTCCTCGTCGAACACCGAGTAGTTCGGGAGTACCTGCTTGCGGTAGATCCCCCGGATACCGCCTTCGGCGAGAACGGCGGCGGAGTTGTGCAGGTCGTGACCGGCCTCGGGAAAGCCGACCACGAGGGCCGTGCGCCCGACCCGGGCCGCCAGCCTCTCCACCGCGGCCATGGCGTCGGCCACGAATGCGGGCCGGAGCAGCAGATCCTCCGGTGGGTAGCCGGTGATGCTCAACTCCGGGGTGACGACGAGGTCGGCCTTCTCGGCCAGGGCGGCCCCGTAGGCCTCCAGGATCATCTCGACGTTTCCGGCGATGTCCCCGACCAGCGGATTCAACTGGGCGATCGCAACCCTGATGTGACGCATACAGCCACGATACGCCCCCGGCCGGGCCCGGCCGCCGGGCCGCCGGGTCGCCGGTCACCGTCCCGAACCCCGACCCGCTCCATGGGGCGGAACGGGAGGCGGACGCGACCGGGCCCCGGTCTCCGCTGGAGATCGGGGCCCGACTTCGGTCGCTGAGAGGATCAGTTCTCGGCCAGGTACTCGCAGCAGGTCTCGGTGATCATCCGGGTCACGGTGTAGGGATCCATGTTGGCGCTGGGGCGACGGTCCTCGATGTATCCCTTGCCCTCCTTGGCCACCTGCCAGGGGATCCGTACCGACGCACCCCGGTCGGACACCCCGTAGCGGAACTCCGACCAGTGGGCGGTCTCGTGCAGGCCGGTCAGGCGCTCCTCGTAGCCGGTGCCGTAGTTGGCGATGTGCTCCTCGGGCTTTCCGGGCTGACCCAGGGCCTCACAGGCCTTGATGATGGCGTCGTAGCTCTCCCTCATGGCCCGGGTGGAGAAGTTGGTGTGGGCTCCCGCCCCGTTCCAGTCACCCAGGATGGGCTTGGCGGTCACCGAGGCGTTGACACCGAAGTCCTCGGAGATCCGGTAGAGCAGGTAGCGCGCGATCCAGACCTGGTCGGCCACGGACACCGTGTCGAGGGGCCCGATCTGGAACTCCCACTGTCCCAGCATCACCTCGGCGTTGGTACCCGAGATCGCCAGACCGGCGTCGATGCAGGCCTTGGTGTGGGCCTCGACGATCTCCCGACCGGCGACCTCGTCGGCGCCGATCCCGCAGTAGTAGGGGCCCTGGGGGGCGGGGAACCCGTTGGCCGGCCAGCCCAGCGGCCGGCCGTTCTTGAACAGGGTGTACTCCTGTTCGATACCGAATATGGGCTCCTGGTCCTGGTACTTCTCGTAGACCTCCACACAGGACGACCGGGTGTTGGTGGGGTGGGGCGACATGTCCTCGGGAATGAGAACCTCGCACATCACCAACCGGTCGTTGGGCCCCCTGAGCGGATCAGGGCAGTCGAACACGGGCTTGAGGACACAGTCGGAGTTGTCGCCGGGAGCCTGGTTGGTACTCGAACCGTCGAAACCCCAGATGGGCAGGTCGGCACCATCGGGGAGAATCTTGGTCTTGGAACGCAGGAGAGACACCGGCTCGGTCCCGTCGATCCACATGTACTCGGCCTGGTAAACCACTTGGGTCCTCTCACTCACTGCATAGGTCTCGTGATCTTGCCCGTTCAGGCTTCCAGGCAGGGGTTTCGGTGCCGTTGCCCCAATGTGAACAGCGCGTGAACGGGCACCACCCCCCATTTCCCCCCGACCCGGGGCCCGGAACAATGGTGGATCATGCGCAGACAGGTCGAGTACGTACTCTCCAAGGCCGAGGAACGTGGTGTCCGGCTGATCCGGCTGTGGTTCACCGATGTCCACGGTCAGCTCAAGTCCTTCGCCATCGCCCCAGCCGAACTGGAGGTGGCCCTCGAGGAGGGGATGCTCTTCGACGGGTCGTCCATCGACGGGTACTCCCGCTTCGCCGAGCAGGACGTGCTGGCCCGACCCGACGCCGACACCTTCCAGATCCTCGGTTGGTCCTCCGACGGTGAGAGTTCGGCCCGGATGTTCTGCGACATCCACGACGCCGACGGCGACCCCTTCCCCGGTGACACCCGCCGGGTGCTGCGCCGCCAGCTCGATCGGGCCCATGAGATGGGCTTCACGTTCCTCGTCGCCCCCGAGATGGAGTATTTCCTGTTCTCCGACAGTGACCCCTCCGGACCGCTGGTGCCCCTCGACCAGGGCAGCTACTTCGACCTCACCACCGCCGACGCCTCCAGCGCCATCCGCCGCCAGACCCTCGAGGCCCTCGAATCCATGGGGATTCCCGTCGAGTACTCCTTCCACGAGGACGCCCCCAGCCAGAACGAGATCGACCTCCGCCACACCGACGCCCTCACCATGGCCGACAGTGTGATGACCTTCCGGCTCATCGTCAGGGAGATTGCGATGGAGAACGGGGTCCACGCCACGTTCATGCCCAAGCCCCTGGCCGGGGTGCAGGGCTCGGGAATGCACACCCACATGTCGCTGTTCGAGGGGGATCGCAACGCCTTCCACGACGCCGATGATCCCCAGGGGCTCTCAGTCGTGGCCCGGCGCTTCATCGCCGGGTTGCTCCGGCACGCCCCCGAGATCACCGCGGTGACCAACCAGCTCGTGAACTCCTACAAGAGGCTGATCGTGGGCTACGAGGCTCCGGTGTGGATCACCTGGGCCCGAAGCAATCGGGCCGCCCTCGTCCGTGTACCCAAGCACAAGTCGGGCAAGCCTCAGGCCACGCGGGTCGAGTACCGGGCCCCCGATCCCGCCTGCAACCCCTATCTGGCCTTCGCCGTGATGCTGGCCGCGGGGCTGGCCGGGATAGAGAACGGCTACGAGCTACCCCCCGAGGCCCCCGCCGACGTGTTCTCCATGTCCCCCGAAGCGGTTCAGGCCGCCGGTCACGCTCCCCTTCCCCGTTCGCTGGCCGAGGCCCTGGACCACATGGAGACCTCCGAGATGGTGGCCGAGACCCTCGGCGAGCACCTGTTTCATTGGTTTCTGCGCAACAAGCGGAGAGAATGGGCCGACTACAAGTCACAGGTGACCCAGTTCGAACTCGACAGCTACTACCGCAACGTCTGATGAGGACCAAGGTTCAGAGAGGTATTCGACCGACGCCCCGGCGACGGCGCGCGGGCGGCATCGGGTGACGATGAGACCTCTGGCCGTCTACCCCGATCCTCCGGCCCCGGAGCTGGCCCGACTGCTGGACCTGGCCGGGTACCAGTGGAAGGCGGCCACCGACGAGCACGAGATCCGCTCCGAGGAGCCCGACGAGGGCTGGGGCGGGGCGATCGTCTCCGTCTCGGAGGACCCCGACCGGGGCTGGGCCGTGTGCCGGGCCCTCAAGCGACGCGAGGTCCCCGTGAGCCCCGTACTCGTACTGGTCCGCGGCTCACAGCTCGACGAGCTGCAACTCCGCGACGACCTCTTCGACGACTTCACGATCGAGCCGTTCCACCCCCGTGAGCTCGAGGCCCGCCTCCGGCATCTGACCGCTCGCAGCGGCGGACCCGAGTCCTCGGGCCTCATAGAGTTCGGTCCCCTGGTGATCAACCCCGAGACCTACGAGGCCCAGATCGAGGGCGCCCCCCTCGACCTCACCTACATGGAGTACGAGCTGCTGAGGTTCCTGGCCTCCCATCCGGGCAAGGTGTTCACCCGGGAGGTGCTGCTCAACCGGGTCTGGGGTTATGAGTACTACGGCGGCGCCCGCACCGTGGACGTGCACGTGAGACGACTCCGGGCCAAGCTCGGCGAGGGACACTCACAGCTGATCCAGACGATCCGCAGTGTCGGCTACCGCCTGGGACGAACCCGCCACCAGAGCTGAACCCGGAGCGGGCCGCCCCCGGGGACCCTGGGGATCGGCGCTACTAGCCCTGGCCCTTGCGGTAGGGCTGGCCGTCGGCAGCGGGCATCCGCAGTCTCTGGGAGGCGAAGATCAACACGATCAGCACCGCCACATGGGGAGTGACCTGGGGCACCTGGGCCGGCACGTTGTCGGTGGTGAAGTACCACACGCCGAACAGCAGGGACGTGGCGAAGAGGTAGGCGGCGGCCCGGCGTCCGGCCCTGAGGTCACGGATGGCGAGGGCCGCGGCCCGGGTCATCTCGCTGTAGGAGGCGGTGAGGGTGCCCTCCTCCCCTATCGGGGGCATCTCGGGTACCTGTACCCGGCTCCGCCGCCCTCGCGTGTACCAGGCCCGCACCGCCAGCATGAACACCAACAGGGCCACCAGCAGCAGCAACCCGTGGGAGGCGGCACGGTCCCGAAGCTGCAGTGTCTGGAGGAGCCCGAACAGCATGGAGCCCGCCGCGGTTCCCACCGGTCTCCAGTTCCCGAAGATCATGGTGGCCAGGCCGATGAAGCCCTTGCCCACGGTCTGACCCTCCTTGTAGATCCCCGTCAGCTGGATCGACAGGAAGCCTCCGGCCAGTCCGGCCATCAGGCCGCTGATGACGACCCCGTAGTACTTGTAGCGGTACACGGGAACACCGAGGGAGTCGGCGGCGGCGGGATGCTCGCCGCAGCTGCGGAGCCGCAGTCCGAACGGGGTGCGCCACAGCAGGTAGATCGAGCCGGGAATCAGGGCCACCGCCAGGACGGTGAACCACGACATTCCCGACGACAGGCCCTTGCCGATCCGGGCCATGTTCGAGACGAGGAACACGTCCCAGCCCTCGATCCGGCCCAGGATGTCGGGCGTCTTCCACCCGAACAGGGTGCCTCCGGCCAGGAACGGCAGGTTGAAGGGGCTCAGCCCCTGGAGCCCCGGGGACTGGGTGATGGAGCCCCCGCGGTCGCTGAAGTGAACACTGGCGAGATAGCGGGTTATGCCCGGAGCCATGATGTTGATGGCCACACCGGAGATGATGTGGTCGACTCCGAAGGTGACCGTGGCCAGGGCGTGCAGCAGCCCCCCGGCCGCCCCCGCCACACCGGCGGCGACCATCCCCCACCAGGGCCCGTGGGTCACCGTGAAGAAGGCCCCGAACCAGGTGCCGAGGATCATCATGCCCTCGAGCCCGATGTTCACGATCCCCGATCGTTCGGAGTAGATACCACCGAGACCGGCCAGGAAGATCGGAATGGACCAGCCCAGGGCCGTGGACCAGGTTCCGACCGAGGTCAGATCGGTCGTGGAGGGGCGGGCGAACTCCTCGGTCAGGGAGAGCATCAGCACACCGGCGGTGGCGATGATGATCCACTTGAGGGTCCGGGACTTCAGGAAACTGAAGCTCTCGCCGGTGCTGTCGCCTCCGCTGTCGTCGGCGGTGGACCCGGTGGATTCCGTCACAGCGGTCACTTTCCGGCCTCCGTACCGTCTCCGACCGGCGCCACGACGACCGCCGGTTCCTTCTCCGCCACGGCGGCGGCGGCCGCCGCCGTCTCGAAGGCCTGGCGTTTCCTCTCGACCACCGCGTAGGCGATGACCGCAGCGAGGACTATGACCCCCTTGAGGATGGTAACGATCTCCGCCGGGGCGTCACCCTTCACCTGGAGGACTCCACCCGATGCCTCCAACCAACCGAAGATGAACGCACCGATGGCGATACCGACCGGATGGTTGCGTCCCAGCAGGGCCACGGCGATGCCGTTGAAACCACGTTGCTGGATGAAACGGAGGCTGTAGGCATGGTCCTTGCCCAGCAGGTCACCCAGACCCACCAGCCCGGCCACCGCTCCGGAGAGGAGCATGGCCAGGATGATCGTTCTCTTGGGATCGACCCCACCGGCCCGGGCGGCGAAGGGGTTCCAGCCCGTGGCCCGGAGGTCGTAGCCGATCCGGGTCTTGTTCAGCAGCACGTGGTACAGGATCCCGACGACCACGGCGATGGCCAGGAAGCCGTAGAGCTCCTTGGCGATGTCCCGGGTGAACAACTCGGGAACCCAGGTCAGGGAAGGCATCCACCCCGACCTGGGGATCTCCTGGGTCTTGGTGTCCAGGAGGGCGTCGGGGACGTCCCACTTCTTGAGCAGGAAGGCCACCAGCCCGGCCACACCGATGGCGTTGAGCATGATCGTGGAGATGACCTCGTTCACATTCCGGTAGGCCTTGAGGACCCCGGCCAGACCCGACCACAGGGCCCCGACGGTCATGGCCGTGAGGAGGATCACCGTCACGTGGATGACCGGGGGGAGGTTCCCGACCTTGGCGCCGACCTCCGCCGCCACGATGGCGGCGAGGATGTACTGCCCCTCGACCCCGATGTTGAACAGGTTCATCTTGAACCCGATGGCCACCGCCACGCCCGAGAGGTAGAGAGCGGTTCCCCGGTTCAGGGTGTCCACCAGGGTCTCCAGCCGGGTACCGAACTCCCAGACATTGGCGAATGCAGTCCAGGGATCGGCCCCGGTCAGCTGGAGGACTATCGCCCCGAACACCAGGGCCAGGAGAAGTGAGGCCACCGGGGCGGCGACGGAGTAGCCGAGACGGCGGATCATGAGGCCGCCTCCGCCGTCGCCGCTCCGGTCATGTAGGCACCCAGCTGTCGGGCATCGACCTCCTCGGGATCCAACTCGGCCACGATCCTCCCTCTCAACATCACGAACAGGCGGTCCGACAGACCGATCAACTCATCGAGGTCGGCCGAGACGAGAAGCACGGCCAGCCCCTCTCGTCGGGCCCTTCTGAGTTCGTCCCAGACCGCGGCCTGGGCCCCCACGTCGATGCCCCGGGTGGGGTGGGCGGCGATGAGCACCGAGAGGGGCACCGACATCTCGCGGCCCACGATCAGTTTCTGCTGGTTGCCACCCGACAGGGCCAGGGCGGGTACGTCCACCCCCGGGGTCCTGACGTCGTACTCCTCGATGACCTTGCGGGTGTGGGCCCGGGCCGCAGCCCGGTCCACCCAGAATCCGTTCCTGACGAAGGGTTCCATGCTCTGGTGACCGAGCATGTCGTTCTCCCAGAGCGTGGCCGGGAGCAGCAGTCCGCGCCGGTGACGGTCCTCGGGGATGTAGCCCATCCCGTCCTCACGCCGGTGCCGCACCGACGTGTGGGTGATGTCCTCGCCGTTGAGGGAGATCTTCCCGACCTCCACCTCACGCAGCCCGAGAATCGCCTCCACCAGCTCGCTCTGGCCGTTGCCCTCGACCCCGGCCACCCCGACGATCTCCCCCTTGTGGATCGTGAAGGTGGTGCTGTGGACCACGTTGCGACCGTCGTCGAGGACCTCCACGGCATCGAGCTCGAGCACCGGTACGTCGGTCACCGTGGATTCCTCGACGGTGGGCGTGGGCAGCTCCGATCCGACCATCAGCTCGGCGAGATCGCGGGCGCTGACGTCCTCGGGCTTCACGGTGGCCACGGTCCTGCCCCGCCGCAGAACCGTGATCGAGTCGGAGATCTCCAGAACCTCATCCAGCTTGTGATCGATGAAGATGATGGTGTGGCCCTCGGCCTTGAGTCCCCGGATGTTGGCGAAGAGTTCCTCCACCTCCTGGGGGACGAGCACGGCCGTGGGTTCGTCGAGAATGAGGATCTGACCACCCCGGAACAGGACCTTGATGATCTCCACCCTCTGACGTTCCCCGACCTCGAGTTCGTCGGTCACGCGGTCGGGGTCGATGGTCAGTCCGTACTTCTCACCCAGCTCTAGGATCCGCTGCCGGGCGGCGTCGAAGTCGATCGACCCGTGCTTCTCGGGCTCCGAACCCAGCACCACGTTCTCCAGCACGGTGAAGTTGTCGGCGAGCATGAAGTGCTGGTGCACCATGCCGATACCCCGGGCGATGGCGTCCTTGGGAGATGAGAAGTGGACCTCCTCCCCGTTCACGAACATGTGCCCCTCATCGGGAGGCTGCATGCCGTAGAGGATCTTCATGAGGGTCGACTTGCCGGCCCCGTTCTCTCCGCAGATGGCGTGGATCTCGCCCGCCTCGACCCGCAGATTCACCTGGTCGTTCGCCACGACCCCGGGGAAACGCTTGGTAATCCCCTCCAACAGAACCGCTGGTTCCACGCACCCGCCTTCCAACCGCTCGAAGCGACCTCGCATTGACTAGCCCCGCATCGTAGGCCTGTCCAACGGACCGGGGCGCCACCGATGGCCCCCTGGGAGCCCGATGGCAAAACGCATGACGGTGGGACCGTAGTACGGCCCCACCGTCACGTGTCGAGTGAACGATCCGACCCGGCTACCCCGTGGGGTTCACCGGCCGGATTCGGTCAAGCTGCTCAGCTGGGTGTGTCGGGAACGACGATCTCGCCCGAGATGATCTTGGCCTTGAAGTCCTCGATCTGGGGAGCGATGTCGTCCACGAATCCGCCCGACGTGGAGTAGCCCACACCATCGACGGAGAGGTCGAACACGTGGACTCCGGGGGTGAAGTTGCCTTCCACCTCGTCCTTGATGGTGTTGAACACGGCCACGTCGACCCGCTTGAGCATCGAGGTCAGGATGTAGTCCTGGACGTCGGTGCCGGCGGTGTTGTACTGGTCGGAGTCGACGCCGATGGCCCACACCTTGGTGCCGTTGGCCTCGGAGTACTCCTTGGCGGCGTTGAACAGGCCGCTGCCCGATCCACCGGCGGCGTGGTAGACGATGTCCGCCCCACCCTCGTACATGGACTGGCCGACGACCTTGCCTGCGGCCGGATCGTTGAAGCCGGAGAAGTCAGGGGGCTCGGTGAGGTACTGGGCCACGATCTCGATGTCGGGGTTGACCGCCTTCACACCGGCCTCGAACCCGGCCTGGAAGCGCTGGATCAGGGGGATGTTGACGCCTCCGATGAAGCCGACCTTGTTGGTCTGAGTCTTCATGGCCGCGGCCACACCTACGAGGAAGGAACCCTCCTGCTCGGAGAACACCAGCATGGCGATGTTCGGCGGAGCGTCCTCGATCGTGGTGTCCACGATGGCGAAGTTCGTGTCGGGATGGGCCTTGGCGGCGTTGGTGATGGGCTCGGCGAACAGGAAGCCGATACCGAAGACCAGGTCATTTCCCTCGGCCTGGAGGTTCAGCAGGTCCTCACGGTCGGAGCCGTCGTTGGAGGCTGCCGCCTCGGACGCCTCGACTCCGA
>DRKF01000479.1 GCA_011051915.1 Acidimicrobiales bacterium
CAGTGCGAGCGGGGGGACTCGAACCCCCACAGCCTTTCGGCCACTGGGACCTAAACCCAGCGCGTCTGCCAGTTCCGCCACGCTCGCCGGCGATCCCGACAGGTGAACCTCCCGGGAGGAGACCGTGAGTCTAGCCACGCCTCCCCCCGGCTCCGGGTTCTCATGGTGGCCGAACGGTCGTCGGCGGCACCGGTGACTACCCGGGGGTGAGGATGTAGGTGTAGTAGTTGCCAACGGCGAAGAACGTCCCCGAATCGGACGCCCGGTGCTGCCACTCCAGCCAGCGGTCGGCATCGTCGGCGTGGATCCTCCCCGTGCGGGCCGCCAGGGGGACGTAGGTGTCGGCCGTCGAGAGCCAGTAGCTGCCGCTCCCGGCCTCGGCCAGGGCGTGGGCGTCGAAACCCGCTATCCGCAGGTCACTGCTGTCGGCGAGAGCAGGCAGATCCCTCATCACGTGGGGATTGGCGGCCACCGTTCCCAGTAGCGCCTCGTGCACCGAGGCGTTGAGGCCGGTGTCGGGATGGGTGAAGGTCCAAGAGGCGATGTCGCCGTCGAAGACCACGACCCTTCCACCCGGGCGGGTCACCCGGGCCATCTCCCTGAGGGCCTGTCCGGGGTCGGCTATGTGGCTGAAGACGGTGTGGGCGATCACGACGTCGAAGCTCCGATCGGGATGGTCCAGGGCGTGGACATCTCCCTCCACGAATTCGATCCGATCGTCCAGACCGGCCTCCCGGGCCCGGTCGCGGCCGGCGACGAGTAGGGGGGCGCTGGGGTCCTCGGCGATCACCCGGGTGGAGGTCGAGACCCGGCGGGCGACCGCCCGGGCGACGACTCCGGTCCCCGCACCCACCTCCAGCACCGAGTCGACTGCACCGAGATCCAGCGAGCCCAGATACCGGTCCCTCCACCGGGAGAAGTCGGGGTCGGTGTCCCGGAACTCCAACCGGGTCACGATTCGGGCGATGGTCTCCTCGTCGGCTCGGGTGATCTGCAGGAAGATGTCGGAGGATCGTGCCTCGTCCATGGTCTTGTACTCCCGGTAGTGGGTTCGGGGTGTGATCGGAGGGCCCGGCTCACCCGGCGGTATCGCGGACCGGGCCCGCCCCCCGGTAGTCGGAGAGCGGGCCCGGCCCGTGGTCTGCTGGTCTGATCCCGGCTCAGAGGCCGTTCGGAACAGGGAACACCGAGGTGTCAGCTACCACCCTCGTTGAGGGTCACGGTCGTCGGGGAGTATCCGGTTCCCTTGACGTCGATTCCCTCGGCCTCGAGGTTGGCGATGGCCTCCTCCGCGATGTCGGTCCGGAACGAGTCGTCGGACGCCGAACTCACGATCTGTTCGGAGATGGCCACGTCCTTGGTCTGGTCCCACAGGGACTTGTCCATGATGCCCGCACCGTTGGGGGAGGGCCAGATCAGCTGGTTGATCTCGTTGAGCTGCCAGGCCTGATGGGACTTGCCCAGTGTCGGCGCGTTCTGCAGGACGATGTCGACGCACTGGTCGAAGTTGTCACGGCAGAAGGCCCAGCCCTTGAGCGAGGCCTGCACGAACTTGACGGCGGTGTCCCGGTAGGCGGGATCGCTCTCGAGTCGATCGGCGTCGGCCCAGATGGCGTCCTGGAGCATCGCCGTTCCGACGTCGTTCCAGTTGATCACCGAGAGGTCCTCGGGCTGGTAGAGCTCCCCGGTGTCGGGGTTGACGGTCTCGAGGACCTGGGCGTACTCGTTGTAGATCATGGCCTGGGCGGCGTCGATCTCACGGTTGAGCAGGGCCAGCATGTCGAAGTTCTGCTGGACCAGAGTCACATCGGACTCGGGGTCCAGCCCGGCCTTGCGGAGCCCGGCCAGGAGCTCGAACTCGTTGCCGAAGCCCCAGTTGCCCACGGTCTTGCCCTTGAGGTCCTCGACCTTGGTGATTCCCGAATCGGCGAAGGACACCTGGAGGGTTCCGCTGCGTTGGAACACCTGCCCGATGTCGACGATCTTGGCTCCCTCCTCGATGGAGACCAGGGCCTTGGGGACCCATGCGATGGCGAAGTCGACGGCACCGGAGTCCAGCTGGGTCTGGGGAACGATGTCCACACCACCCTCGAGGATGTCGACGTTCAGGCCGAGGTCCTCGTAGTAGCCCTGGTCCACGGCGGCGAAGTAGCCGGCGAACTGGGCCTGGGTGAACCACTGGAGTTGGAGCTTGACGTCGACCATCTCGGCCGGTGCCTCGCTTTCACCACCTCCGCTGTCGCCCGCCGCCGCCGTCGTGGCGGGAGCGGCGTCGTCACCACTGTCACCGCAAGCGGCGGCGATGAGGCCCATGGCCATCAGCAAAGCCAGCATGCGCCAAAGGATCGGTCTGTTTCTCATAGGGGTTCCCCTCCTGTTTCCCTGAAAGCTAGTCGCGGGGCCGTTGCCCGGCGGTGCCAATCAGCTCTTGTTCGATCTGGTGTGTTGTCGCGACGGGTCGCGGCCGGTTCAACCGGTGCGGCTGATCCAATTCGGTCGGTACCGCCCGAACCGGCTGCGGTACGGGTCTCAAGTCGTCGCCTCTCTCACCGAGGCGTGCCACGGCATCACCAGCCTCTCGGCCAGGGCGGCCAGGGCGTAGAGGGCGATACCGATCATGGCGCTGGCGAACACCGCGGCCCAGGCGTCGTCGTAGCGGGTGAGCCCGGC
>DRKF01000480.1 GCA_011051915.1 Acidimicrobiales bacterium
ATACACCGACATGATGATCGTGAGGGCCATGGCCGCCAGGATGTTCTGGCCCACGATGGTGTCCCGCCGCGGCGACAGCACGAAGGTACCGGTGTGGATCGAGGTCGCCAGACGGCTCCCCAGGGCCCCGGAGATATTGCCCCTCATCCCCGCCGCCGCCGGCACCAGCACGAGCAGCCCGGGCAGGGAGTCCAGGGTGCCGGTGATGGAGGCCAGCACGACCCCGGCCACGGTCCCCGTGACCGAACTCAGGGCCAGGGCGGTGAGGCTCTGCCGGGCCCCGACCAGGTCGGGACCGAGCAGGCCGCGGAGAGGGGCGGTCACCCTCTGCACTGCTCTCATCGGACGGGACACCCTGGCAAGGGTGGCACACTGCAGGGATGCGCGACCCCCTCGGACGTCTCCGATCGGCTCCCCTGTTGCTGGTGGCCCTGGCCCTCCTGCTCACCGCTTGCGATCGCGGCGACGGCACCACGCTGCGTCCCCCCGGGGTCGACGGTGCGACTCCGCCCCCCACGATCGTGACCACGACCTCCATCGACCCTCTCGAGGGGGTCGGGACCGGCTTCGCCCTGCGCAGTTCGGCCTTTCCACCCGACGGCTCGATTCCGGCCCTGTACGCCCACCGACCCGACGGGCCCGACATCTCACCCCCGCTGAGTTGGGCCAATGTGCCGGAGGGGACGGTGGAGCTGGCCCTGGTCATGACCGATCCCGTGGCCGACGGGTTCGTCCACTGGGTGATCTGGGGCATCGATCCGTTCCAGCCCGGACTGTTCGAAGCCGAGGTTCCCGCCGGTGCCGCCCAGGCTGTGAACGACTTCGGTGGGGTGGGCTACGGGGGACCCCAACCCCCGGCCGGGGAGACCCACGCCTATGTGTTCCGGCTGTTCGCCCTCGGTGAGGACACCCTGGACATCCCCGACGGCATCAGCGGCCGCAGCGCCATACCCCTGCTGGAGGCCAAGGCCATCGCCATCGCCGAGCTGACCGGGCTCTACCCCTGAGACCCCGGCTCGGCCGAATCGACGGCACCGGCCGGTCGGAACTCCAGCATCGGAGGACCGGCGGCGGCGAAGGCCTCGGGAGCCTCGGTAACCACCGCCAGTTGCCGGGACTGGGCGATCAGCACCCCACCCGACGACCAGATCTGACCCTCCTCCTCGAGGAACCCCTCATGTGCGGTCCGGGTCCGGAACAGGGCGAAGTACCAGTCGTCGTCGGCCGGGTGAAGGCCGGCGGGATCGGACCGAATGTGAATGGTCAGCTCCACGGTGGGAACGTTGAAACCACTGACCCCGTGTACGAGCAGAGGTGGAATCCACGAGTCCACCATGGCCGCCACCAGGGCCCGGTCCATGACCTGGGGTTCGGTGGGTCTGATCCAGCCACCCACGGCGAACTCGTCGGGACCGGCCACCTCCTCGGCGGGATGGCCCGGCACCCCGACCGTCCAGCGGGTCTCCCAGCGATCCCTGATCGGGACGGGAAGACGACCGGGTTCGGAAACCATGACCCAACCACGTTCGGGTGGTGCCACCTCCGGGATCGAGAGCTCCTGCCATTCCAGGGGGGTCGAGCGGCGGGCGGCCACCGCCGCCAGGGCCGTGGACACCACGCGGTCCTGCTGGGTCATTCGCATCGACAGGTAGGTGACGGCCCTACCGCTGCGTTCGACATTCACGGAGATCTCGGCCGGTCCCTCCCGCAGGGGGGCCAGATAGTGCACGGTCAGGGTGCGCAGACAGCGGTCGGGTAGCCCGACGGTCCTCTCCGCCGCCCGGGTCATCAGAGCGGCGAGCAGCCCACCGTTCGGTCCGGCCATGACCCACCAGTTCCGGTTGATGTCGATCGCGAAGCGATTCCCTCCCATGGACCGCAGATCGGTGTCGGCCTCGAACAGGGTCACGACGGGTCACCTCCCGGTACTGGTTCGGAGGGTCGGTCCGGTGTCGGGTAGATCTCGGGTCGGGCCCACACCAGTCGCCACGGGAAGCGACTGGTGATGACCGAGCTGCCCACCACCACCATGCGGTCGGAGGACCAGGGGGCGTAGGGGGCGGCCAGAAAGGTGGCCAGGCCCACCAGCGGTACGTCGTAGTTGACCCGCCAACCGGCGAAATCGGCCCAGGCCTGATCCCGGTCGGCCCTGACCGCCAGGCCCACCTCCTCGAGCTCGTCCATGACCGCCTCCCATTCCGAACGGGTGACGGTGATGGGGTCGGTGGAGTGGGGGTCGGGATCGAAGCCGATCGAGAAGGAGGCGGCTATGGATCTCAGTGACGTGTAGCCCGCCCTCAGACACAGCTGGGCCCGGGGGGTGTGCTCGACCTCCAGGCACGAGATGACGATCGCCGCGCAGTCCAGCACCGCCCCCGCCGTGGTGATCCACGACCGCTCCGGATGGGCCGACCGGTAGGACGGGAGCATCATGAATGTGGTGTGGGTGTCGGAGATCTCGTCGAACCACTCCTCGAAGCGGTCCCAGACCTCCTCCAGGTCGATCACATCGTCCCCGATGAGGTGGGAGCGCTTCAGCATTTCCAGGGCGGATGGAGGGGTGCCCGCCCGTACCGCCATGAATGCCACCTGCTTCTCCCGCGACGAGTAGGCGGAGTACATGGCGGGCAGGAAGGAGATGATCAACGCCACCTCGACCACCCCGACAACGGCCTCCGATATCGACAGCAGGATGTGGGGCCAGTCGTCACCCCCGATCGCCGACCCCAACGTGGTGATGTTCGCCCCCGAGACCAGGACCGCCTGACGGAAATCGTTGATCCCCAGGGGCAGGTAGATCAGGGCGTACCCGAACAGGGTCACCAGCAACCACACGAACGGCAGCACCAGCACGGCGAAGGGGGCGTAGTAGCCCAGCAGCCGCTCGCGGCGGACCGGGGACATGCGGAACGCCACCCGGTAGACGAGTGACCGCACCACCACGTACACCAACCGGGTGATGAACACGGGTTCGTCCCGGGGGACCACGACGGTACGCACCGCCGAGGCGAAGGTGGTCACCACGAGGAACGCGCCGATCAACGCCAGGAGGGCGTCGATCACACCACCGAGGGTCAAAACTCCACCGAGACCTTGACCGTGGCCCGGCCCTGGGGTTCGTGGGCCAGGGAGAAGGCTTCGTCGATGTCCTCGACGGGGAACATGTCGGTCAGCAGCGGGTTCACGTCGATCTCACCCCGACGGATCAGGTCCGCCGCGGCGGCGAAGCTGGACAGTCCCGGCTCGTCCTGGGCCCCGTAGGTCGACCAACCGGTGAGCTTCCGACGGAAGAAATTGCGGTAGTCGAAGGGAACCGGCTGCTCGGAGTCCGGAAGTCCGAACCACAGCATGGTGCCCCCGACCCGGGCCAGGGAAGGGGCGGCCAGGAGCGTCTCCCTCCTCCCCACCGCCTCCACGACGTGATCGGCCCCTCTGCCGCCGGTGAGATCCGCCACCACCTGGGACAGATCACCGGAATCGGCCCTCACCGCCTCGTCGGCACCGTACGACCGGGACACCTCCAGCCGGGTCTCGCTCAGGTCCGAGGTGATGATCGTCGCTGCTCCGGCCCGCCTCAGCAGGTAGGTGAAGAACAGCCCGGCCGAGCCCTGGCCCTGGACCACCACGGTGCGGCCGACGACATCGACGGGGTTCTTGCGCAGGGCCCAGATGACCGTGCCGAGTTGCTGGGCCATGAGGTATTCACGCATCCGGTCGGGGGCATCGTCGGGCAGGGCCAGACAGTAGGAGGCGGGAAGGGTCTGATACTCGTTGAAGCAGGTGCCGACGGCGGAGTTGGGCACCGTGAGCACCGTGGTCCCCGGGGCCAGTTCGGAACCGTGGCTCTCGACCACGGTGCCGATTCCCTCGTGGCCGGGGAAGCCGTGGGGACAGGGCGTGGGCGGAACGTCAACCCCGTGCTTGACGGTGTGCAGATCGCTGCCGCAGATCGAGGCGTAGGCCGATCTCACGATCACATCCCCCGGCCCGGGGGCCACCACCGCGGTCTCCTGGCACTCCATGCGACCGACCTCGACCAACCGGGCACCCCTCATCGGACTTCCGGCCAGATCCGATGTACCCGACGTGACGCTCGATGCGTTCATGCCGCCTCCCTCAGGGTCGTGTGGCGTGATCGGGCCATTCTGCCGGATCGGGCCCCGCGAGCACATCTGGTGAGAGAATGCGCCCATGGCCGCAACGGAGACCACCAAACTCGAATCCACCCCCGGCTTCCTGATCCGGGATCTTCCCGAGGGGGAGGGCTGGGTCGGCCCGGTCAGACTGGGCGCCAGGCTGCTGGCCGGGAACGCCCTGATGTACGCCCGGTCGGAGACCTACGCCCTGGCTCTCACCGGGCGGCACATGGGTGGAGCCACCCTGGGGCTGAAGGTCCCCCCCGAGGAGAGGGAAGCGGCGGTGGCCGCCGCCGCGACGGAACTCGCCGGACTCCTCGGGGGCCGTCCGCTCATGGTCGAACCCGGTCTGCGCATGACTCGCAGTGCCCTCGGTCCCCTGTCCGAAGGCGACCCTCGCGATCCCGTCCGCCTGACCGACCGGGAGGGGATCACCCTGGCCGACGAGATGACCGGAACCGCCGCCGCCCGGGCCGGCGAGATCCTCCTGGACGGCCTGGAGGGTCGTCGGGTGGCGATCGAGGGAACCGGTCCCGTGGCCGCCGGGGTGGCCCGCGCCGTGGTCGCCGGCGGAGCCGAGGTGGTCAGGGTCGCCACGGCCAAGGTCGCTGTGAGCGGATCGTTCTCCCCTTCCTCACTGCTGGGGCCGATCGACGAGTTGGGTGAGACCCAGCCGGGTTGGAGGATCTGGGACGGCGAAGACGTCGACATCGTCTTCTGCGGGTCCAAGCCCGGCGTGCTCGGAGACGCCGGGGCCGGGGCTCTGGGCACCACACCGGTTGTCGCCTACGGCCCCGCCGCCGTGTCCCCCAAGGCCCTGGCCTCGCTGAACCGGGCCGGGGTTCCCTCCGTTCCCGGTTTCGTGTGCCGGGCCGCGGCCATGCTCTCCTGGTGGCCCGACGACGGGGCCGACGCCGATTCCCTGGTCGCCCGGGCCGCGGCCTGGACCGGTGAACAGGTGACCGCTTTCGGGAGCCACGACAAGGGCCTGTTCCTGGGGGCGTGTCTCACCGCCGAGTCCAGGATGTCGGAATGGGCACCGGAGTTGCCGTTCGGCCGCCCGATGGGCTGACCCGTTCGTTTCAGACCCGGGGCGAGGGTGGCAGGGGTGGGACCGGAGGTACCGAACCGTCCTCGTCGTCGCGCCGGGCGACACTCCGTAGCCACAAACCCCCGGCGCCGATCACGATCAACGCCACCAGTCCGCCGGCGATGACCCATCCGGCCGAGAACTGACCGGTGCCCACGGCCCGGTTCGGATTGTCCTCCTGACCGGGCGCGGTGGTGTCGGGAGCGCCGGTGGTGGGACTCGAGGTGGCCGGGGTCTGAGCCGGGGCCGGGGCCGGACGGAGTATCTCGATGACCCGGGCCCCCGAACCGGCGAAGCTTCCCGTGATCGACCACGGCCCGGGACCACTCAGGGTCACCGGCTCGCAGATCACCGCCAGCACGTCGGGCTCACCCGTGGCCGGCGAGGTGGTGCAGGTGGCGGGCGATCCCGGTGCGGCCACCGAGATTCCGTCCTCCGGTGGATCCACGAAGGCGGTGAGAGTTCCCCAGCAGCTCACCTTCTCACCCGGTCGGGCCAGTGCCGCCGGCTGGCACCTGAGGCTCAGGTCGGAGGGGTCGGTGAGGGTCTCCCGGCCCGAGAACAGCCCCAGGATCGACTCGACCCGTCTGCGGTTCACCGCCCCGAAGACCGGGATCTGGCTGTTCATGATCGAGTCCTCGGTGGGCCGGATGACGTCGTCGGACCCGTCGTAGCAACCGCCCGACGTGGGCCGCACGGTGACCATGTCCACCAGTGAGGCCGGGCCCTCCTCACCGAAGTACTCGTAGTAGCGGCGCTGATAGTCGATCCAGGTGTCCACGGCGGGATCCACCTCCCCCACCAGGTCACCCCACCACTCCATGGCCACCTCCTCCGAAGGCGCACAGTTCGGGTAGCCGTAGGTGACGGCCCGGTCGGCCTCGTAGTACTCGTCACGCAGCTCGAAGATGGCATGGCCCATCTCGTGGGTGAGGGTGTCGGCCTCGAGCTGGGGCGTGATGGGATCGAGAGCGAGGTAGATACCCGAGAACGAGACGTCCTCCACCGGCGGCAGTTCCGGACCGTCGATGCCCTTGAGCGATGTCCAGTTGGCCTCCGATCTGCCGTACACACCGGAGCCCTGACGGTGCAGGGAGACCACGACGGTGTGGGGGTAGGGCATTCCCTCGGCGAGATCGTTGCCGAACTCGGGATCGGAGTCGTGGAACAGACCACGGGGATTCACCAGGTCGTCCTCGAGATACCAGAAGTTGAACCGGTTCACGGCCGAGGCGATGGGTTCGGTGGCGAAGGGCCCGAACTCGATCGACCACACCTCCGACGGAATGGCGTCCTCCCCGAGCGGCTTCCAGTCCTCGCCGTAGACGACGGGACCGTCCAGGCCGAGCAGCTCGGTGGCCATGGCCGCCATGTCCGAGGAGCTGTCCCAACCCGAGCCCACGAACACCATGTTGACGCGTTCGGCGTCGGGCCGGTTGTGGCCCGGCACCAGCTCGTGGTGGATTGCATCCACGACCTGGAACGCCATACCGAGGGGTAGTTCCTCGCAGTCCCGGGGCGAGGCACCCCGGCACAGGCTCAGCAGGTAGCGACCGGGAGGGACCTCGGTGTCCAGGGTGAGGTCACCCTCGGCGGCGGCGTAGGAGCCGGGATCGGGCACCTCCACTGGCGCAGTGGCCATCACCTCGTCGGAGTACCGGGCCCGGACCAGGCCCCAGATCGTGAGGTCGGGATCGTCGAACCCGTCGGGGTTCCGCCACAGGGTGAGGTTCAGGGGATGCCCGGGGTAGGTGACCGGCTCGTACCCGCCCCGGAGGTACCCGTCGACGGGCAGATCCTCCGACGGCACCACCTCGAACGACGCCAGGGGTACGGGATCCTGGAATCCGAGTACCACCGACACCTGCCGGACGCCGGGCTGGTAGTAGCTCTGGATGTCGCGGCACAGCAGGGCCGGGGCGACGGGTGTGTCGTTGCTGATCCGGCACTGGGCCAGTTCGTCGTTCTCGTTGTCGAAGGGAACGTCGGTGTCGGCCACGTAGGGACCGCCGAAGGGGTCCAGTTCGACCGCTCCCCCCAGGATCGGGAACCAGCAGTCGACGACGTTTCCCCCCGCCACCGTGGACGGGTCGCAGGTGCCCTCACCCAGATCCGACGCCTGCAGATAGGTGGTGTCGGGGGGTTCGTCGCCCTCTCCACCATCGCCGGTCTGGGCACCGACCGCCGCGGACGGGACGAGAGCGGCCAGCAGGACCACCAGTCCGACCAGTCCGCGTCGGAACCCATGACGGGCGGGCGGGGGGGACACATCCGGAGGCACGATCAGACGAAGATACCCGAGCCCGCCGGTATCCCCGCAGCGGAGCGGCTCAGCAGGCCACGGCGAAGGTCAGGGCGGCGCAGACCTCCTCCATGAGGGCGGGGCCGAGCGAGAACTTCCTTCCCCGCGGCCACGCGGTCCAGTGTCGACGGTGGTCTCCGATCGCCACCCGCTGTTGCGCCCGCTGGAGGAGAATGCACCCTCGCAGCGACCTGGTCAGTTCTGCACCGCGGCCCAGAACAGGTTTTCCCGCCGGAACCACGCGTTCAGGAGACTCCCGTAGCCCCGGTCCGCTTCGGGAAGCTCCACGATCGCGAGGCGGCCTCGGGTGCTGACGGTTGGCTCTCCGAGGCGATCTACCCAGGCGCCCCCGCCGTAGACCGAATCCCCGTTGCCCAGTACCTCCCGGAGAGCCGCCGCTCCCTCCTCGGCCGCGGCATCATCGGCGAACGCGAACACCATGAGTGCGCCGCGAATCTGCCCGTCCACGATGAGTCCACCGAAGCCGAGAGCCTCGTAGTCGCCGAGCAGTGGTGAGGAGTCCACCAGGGCACGCGCCTCGTCCTCGCCCAGACCTGAGTCGGCGGGATCGAACAGAACCGGGTCTGCCGAGAGCGTGGCGGCGTAGGCGCCGGCCTCGTCAAGAGCCTGCACGATGTCGGCGAAGGGTGCGAACCGGTCGAGATTCGGATCTTCACCCACAGCGGCGAGGAGAAGGGCGGGATCGTACGACCTGACGACGGAGTCGTTGGTCACGGCCAGGGTGCCTGCCCGGCCGAGGGGGCGACCGGGTCCGGTTCTGTCGAAGTGCGTCTCGGTCGCGTCGCCCCATGAGTAGACCGTCGTGTCCCCGAGGGTCTCCGCGCTGAGCAGGGGACCCCAGACGGGGTCGGCGGCCAGGGCAGCGGCGATCTCGTCCGCATCGTGGCCGACGGAGTTGAACACCACGATCGGATCTTCGACACCCGCTCGCGCCACCTGAAAGGCCTCCAGCGGTGAGAACCCGAATGATGTGCGCCAACCGCTGACATCAACGAGGTCAGAGTCGTTCCCGAACCCGATCGCCGTCCCATCGAGGGCCTGGGCAAGTGAGATGAGCGTGTCGTCGTCGACGCCGACGACACTGGCGGGCAGGCCGAGTTGAGTACGTACGAGCGCCAGGTTCTCGATCACGACCTCTCGTCGGCTGTCGGCCGTATCCGGCAGCAGGGAGAGAAGCTCACCCAGTGCGGTGCCCTGACCATCGGGCGCCGGCGGAGGTGATTCGCTCGTGGTCGTTGTCGGTGCCTGTGTGGTGGTTGGGTCGGTACCGGTTGTCGGTGCCTGTGTGGTGGTTGTCGAAGTCGACACCGGCGTTGTCGGCGACGACCCGGTCGTCTCCGATCCGCCACACGCGGAGGCGATGAGGACGAGGACCAATGTGATCGTCCCCGTGTAGCGCCACCAGCGACCTGTTCGTCCGTTTCCACGCATTCGCGAGTACCTCGACTGGCTTTCGTTCGGCCGGATCGATACTCGACCTCGGGAGAGTGGGACTGCCGCACCCTA
>DRKF01000481.1 GCA_011051915.1 Acidimicrobiales bacterium
ATCGGCGCCGAGACCCTCCACCAGTACATCGACTGGGAGGACCGCAACACCTGCATCCTGTTCGCCGACGGCGCCGGCGCCGCGGTGATCGAGCGCACCGAGGGCGAGGGTGAACTACTGGGCTGGAGTCTCTCCTCGGACGGCGACTACGAGGAGGCCCTCTACGTCGACCGTGGCGACAAGGTGAAGATGGCGGGCCGGGAGGTGTTCCGCCAGGCGGTCCTCGTCATGGAACGGGCCGGCCGGGCCGCCATGAAGCAGGCTGGGTTGGAGCCCTCCGACATCTCCGTGGTGATCCCCCACCAGGCCAACATCCGGATCATCGAGTCCTCCTGCCGCCGGCTGGGGATACCCATGGAGAAGGCGATCGTGGTCCTGGACCGCACCGGGAACACCTCGGCCGCCTCGGTTCCCCTGGCCCTGGCCGAAGCCCTCGACACCGGGCGGATCAACGAGGGGGACAACGTGCTGCTGGTCGGCTTCGGGGCCGGGATGTCCTCCGCCGCCGCCGTTCTCCGATGGGGAGCGCGGTGAGTTCTCCGTTCCCCGAGTCCGGACGGGTGGTCCTCGTCACCGGCGGCGGCCGCGGAATCGGCCTGGCCTGCGCCCGGGCCTTCGCCGCCAACGGCGACCGGGTGGCGATCACCTACCGGTCCAGCCTGCCCGACGACCTCGACGGCATCGTGGCCATCCGCTGCGACCAGACCGACACCGCCCAGGTCGATGAGGCCTTCACCGTCGTGGCCGACGAGCTGGGGCCCCTCGACGTGCTCGTGGCCAACGCCGGGGTGACCCGTGACCAGCTCATCCTGCGCATGTCCGACGACGACTTCGCCTCCGTCGTGGACACCAACCTCAACGGTGCCTACCGGATGGCCAAGCGGGCCGCCCGCCCGATGCTCCGGTCCCGGCGCGGTCGGATGATCTTCATCTCCTCCGTGGTCGCCCTCAGCGGACAGGCCGGCCAGGTCAACTACGCCGCTTCCAAGGCCGGGTTGATCGGGCTGGCCCGCTCACTGGCCCGCGAACTGGGTGGCAGGTCCATAACCGCCAACGTGGTGGCCCCGGGCCCCGTCGCCACCGACATGCTCGAGGCTCTCGATGACGACCTCGTCGCCCAGATGGCCGAGGCCGTGCCCCTGGGGCGCGTGGCCCGACCCGAGGAGGTGGCCGGCGCCGTGACCTTCCTCGCATCCCCCGCCGCCTCGTACATAACCGGGGCGGTCGTGCCCGTCGACGGTGGTCTGGGGATGGGTCACTGACCCGACGCCCACCACCAGGAAGGAAGCCCCGCGATCATTCACGGAACCGATATCGGATCCGAAGAGCGTGACCAGGGTCGATTGCGCATAGCATGCCCTCGGTTCCACGGGCGGCCCCGGGCCGCCGAACGAGGCCCGGGACACACCGAGGTGCCCCCGGTCCCAGTACCACGAACACCGCTATCAAGAGACACAGAACAACGGAGTCAATGGTGAACAACGAAAACTTCGAGCGCTTCCGCAAGTGCGCCGTGGAGGTTCTTCAGGTCGATGCCGAGAAGATCGTCCCCGAGGCCAGCTTCGCCGACGACCTCGACGCCGACAGCCTCGACCTCGTGGAGCTGGTGATGGGACTCGAGGAGGAGTTCGACATCACCGTCGAGGAGGACGAGCTGGAGGGCATCGGCACCGTCGCCGAGGCCGTGGCCCTGGTAGAGAACAAGCTGTGACCACCCGCCGCCGGGTGGCGGTGACCGGGATGGGCGTGGTCGCCACCTGTGGTACCGGAACGGACGCCTTCTGGGAGGGCCTCATCGGTCCCCCGCTCACCGGTGAGCGTCGCGTCACCGACTTCGATCCCTCCGAGTGGTACGACAACCCCAAGGAGGCCCGTCGCAACGACCGCTCCACCCAGTTCGCCATGGCGGCCGCGGTCCAGGCCATAGCCGACGCCGGGGGGATCCACAGCGATCCCGCCCGCTCCGGAACGATCTTCGCCACCGGTATCGGCGGTATGGGGACCTTCGAGAAGCAGGTCGAGAACTACCTGCAGAAGGGGGCCCGGCGGGTGAGCCCGTTCATGGTCCCCATGATGATGCCCAACGCCGCCGGTGCCGCCATATCCATGAAGTGGGGGCTCCAGGGTCCCAACGAGACCATCACCACCGCCTGCGCGGCCTCCACCCATTCGGTGGGCAACGCCGCCCGGCTGATCGCCTGGGGACTGTGCGACACCGTGGTCACGGGCGGCTGCGAGGCGGCCATGACCCCCGTCGGCATGGCCGGGTTCTCCAACATGACCGCTCTCTCCTCCAGCGGTGTCTCCCGCCCCTTCGACCGGGACCGTGACGGATTCCTCATGACCGAGGGAGCCGGGGTGCTGGTGCTCGAGGACTGGGACTCCGCCGTCGCCCGCGGGGCGACCATCCACGGTGAGATCCTGGGATCGGGGTCGAACGCCGACGCCTATCACATCACCGCCCCCTCCCCCGGTGGCGTGGGCGCGGCGGCCTGCATGGGCCTGGCTCTGGCCGACGCCGGTCTCGAGCCCGCCGACGTGGTCCACGTGAACGCCCACGGCACGTCCACCCCTCTCAACGACGCCGCCGAGGCCCACGCCCTGGCCAAGGTGTTCGGGACCCCGGGTCCGGCGGTGACCTCGACCAAGGGGATCACCGGCCACGGGCTGGGAACAGCCGGCGCCCTGGAGGCCATTGCGGTCCTGCTCTCGATGAAGCACGAACTCATTCCCCACACGGCCAACTTCGAGCACCGTGACCCCGAGCTGCCCGAGATCGACATCGTGGCGGGCGAGCCTCGCCCCTGGACCCCCGGTCCCTCGCTGTCGAACAGTTTCGGTTTCGGGGGCCACAACGGCACCCTGGCCATAGGCCCGCCGGAATAGACCCCACGGAGCCGGTCGACCGGTCCCGTTGCGGCCCGGTTGAGGCGGCAACGGGACCGCGGTCAGATCTCGGTGCGGTCGACCATCACGAACATCATCTCGGCCTGGCAGGCGACCTGGTCGCCGACCCGGGCGACCCCCGAGGCCCGGCCCGCCCGGGCGCTCATCCGGCCCAGGGAGGCCTCCAGCACCAGGTCGTCCCCGGGCACGACCTGACGCCGGAAGCGGGCCTTGTCGATACCCCCGAACATGGGTAGGCGGTCTCCCATCGAGCCCGAGGCCAGGCCGGCGACCGCCGCGGTCTGGGCCAGGGCCTCGACCATCAGCACCCCGGGCAGGGTGGGCATGCCCGGAAAGTGACCGGCGAAGAAGAACTCCTCGCCGGTCAGGTGCCACACGGCGGTGCAGGACACCCCGGGCTCGAGGGCCACGATCTCGTCCACGAACAGGAAGGGAGGGCGGTGGGCCAGCAGCTCCTCGGGGCGGGGGAATCCGCTCACGACTTCTTCCCCCCGTCGCCCTCGGACTCCTCCAGAGCGGCCAGGAGCTTCTTCGGGGTGTCCTTGGGGGAGATCTTGTACCAGGCCCGGGCGATGCGACCCTTCTCGTCGATCAGGAACGCCGACCGGGTGATTCCCATGTACTCCCGGCCGTAGAGCTTCTTGGGCCCCCATACCCCGTACTTGTCGGCCACCTTGTGCTCGGGGTCGGACAGCAGGGGAAAGCCGAAGTGGTGCTTGTCGTCCCACTTCCTCTGCTTGGCGGGTTCGTCGGGACTGATACCCAGTACGACGGTGTCGCCGATCAGGTCGGCCACGTCCCTCAGCCCGGTGGCCTGGGTCGTGCAGCCCGAGGTGTTGGCCTTGGGATAGAAGAACACCAGGACCTTGCGGCCCTTGAACGATGTCAACCTGACCTTCTCGTCGTTCTGGTCGGGAAGGGTGAATGCGGGTGCGCGGTCGCCTGGTTCGAGCATGACCCGACTGTAGGCAGACTCCCGCCTCCCCGGCGAACATCCCGAGGGCTCGGAGGGGTGGATCTCAGTCGAGGAGATCCCAGCCGGCCCGTTCGAACGCCACCACGTCGGCGATCTGCTGTTCGGTGAGACTGCGGCCGAACCCCGGCATGCCGTTGCCGCCCTCGGTCACCTTCTGGAGGTGGTCCTCCGGGGAGCGACGCTCCCACACCTGGCGCAGGTTCGGCCCGGTGCCCCCCTCGCCCTTGTTCCCGTGACAGAACGTACAACTCGACAGGTAGACGTCACGCCCGGCCTCGAGCTGGCTCTGGGGGTACTGCTCGTCGGGAGGGGGATTGAACTCGGCCTCCGCCGACCCTCCGCAGGCGGCTATGAGCAGCCCCAGGGCCACTACCGCGGCCGGACCGGCGCGCCGAATCGATTTCGGGGACATCACAGCGGGGAACATCCGGCTCACAATACAGATCCCCGCGGGCCGGGGCCGACCCGCGATCCACCCCGTCACCTCGGTCATCCACCCCGGATGGTCAGCCGATCACGGTCCAGATCAACCACATGAACACGGCGAAGTTCACGGCGACCACGAACGGCATCAACGAGAGCTTGGGCAGATAGTCTAGGGGACTGGCCCGATGTCTCACCGGCCTCCGACGGTCGGGAAGTGCCCCGCCGGCGGTCGCCTCGGCGACATCGTCGCTCCAGAACGTCGCCGCTCCGCTGGTGGATGTCGCCCTCGCAGCGGGTTCGG
>DRKF01000482.1 GCA_011051915.1 Acidimicrobiales bacterium
CAGGGAGCCGTTCTTGTAGTCGGTGGGGAAGAAGTCGTTGACCAGGACGTACACCTCCACCTCGGTGTCGACCACACTCATCGTGGCCCCGTCGTTGGCGGCCAGGGTCTGCTCGACGGCGGTGGTCGTCGTCGTGGTCGTCGTCGTGGTTGACGTGGTGGTGGTCGTTGTGGTGGTGGTCGACGTGGTCGTCGTCGTGGTTGACGTGGTGGTGGTCGTTGTGGTGGTGGTCGACGTGCTCGACGAGGTCGGTCCGGCCCGGGTTGTTGTGGTCGTCGAACCCGAGCCCGTGGTGGTCGAAGTGGTTGTCGGACCCGGGTCCGTGGTGGTCGAGGTCGAGGTGCTCGAGGTGGTAGTCGAATCCGGACCCGTGCTCGTCGAGGGGGCCGGTGCCTCCCCCGTGCCCACCCCCTGGGACTCCCCGGACGCCAGGGGTACGACGACGACCGTCGTGGTGGTCGGGGAGAACCTCGAGGACAGCGCCGGAGGCGCCTCGGCCACCACCGGGGCCGGATCCGCCGGAGGAGGCGCCGGTGCCGCCGGAGCACCCACAGCCGTCACCACCGCCACGCCCGCGGTGGCCGAGAAGGTGGCCGCTCCCGCCGCCGCCTTGGCCCCCAACCCCGACAGCAGGCCCGGCATCTCGGCCAGACCGGCGACGACCCCCACCCCGCGCCTCCCCGGCTCCAGACCGGCCGAGAGAAACGCCCTCACCACCACGGGATCGAACTGGGTTCCGGCGTTGCGCACCAGTTCCATGCGGGCCGCCTCCAAGGGCAGGGGCTTCTTGTAGGAGCGGCTGGACGTCATCACGTCGTAGGCGTCGGCCACGGCCACGATCCGGCCCCCCAGCCCGATCTCCGCGCCGGTCACTCCCCGGGGGTAGCCGGTGCCGTCGTAGCGTTCGTGGTGTTCGGTGGCGGCGGACACCCAGTCACCCAGCCAGGGCGCCATTCCCCGCAACAGGGCCTCAGCCTCGGCCGGGTGGCGGCGGATCATCTCCCACTCCCGCTCGTCGGGTCGACCCGGCTTGTTGAGCACCTCGGCGGGAACCAGCAGCTTGCCCACATCGTGGAGCAGGGCCGCCCAGTGCAACTTCTCCCGGTCCTCACCCGAGAGCTTCATCTGCTCCGCGATCACGTCGGAGTAGGCCCTGACCCTCTCGCTGTGCCCCCGGGTCCGACGGTCGTGCTCACTCAGCCGGGAGATCAGCCCCACCAGCTCCACCGCGGCCTCCGTCGGGGTGGGCAGCTCCTCACGGTCCCGGATCCTGCGGGCCAGTTGCTTGGCCGACTCCCCCCTGAGGGCGGCGGTGAACCGCGACGGGGCCTGGTCGGGGAAGACCAGGGTCATGTTCATCAGGGACGCCAGGGGAAGCAGGCGGGCCAGTTTCCGGTGCACCAGCTCGTACACGACGAAGGACACGACCAGGATCATCCCGATCCACAGGAGCAGGCGGGGCAGGCCTGACGGACGGCCCACGAAGTGGAGGAGTAGCCGGTTGGCGGACAGGGAGAAGGCCAGGGGTACCAGCACCACCGCCGCCCTGATGGCCCGGGCCGTCCAGGGTCTGGCCTCCCAGCAGCGGTCGTCCAGATCGGCGGCGGAAGTACGCGACGATCCCCCCTTCACCGGGGCGCGCTCGTCCGGATCCCGTGAGGCCCTGGGGTTTCGAACCATGGCGCGCCTCCCGTCCCGGTCGGGGTCCCATCGGCACCTGACCCTCCAGGGTGAACCCACCACCGTCCCGCCAGGCGCGAGAATCGGTTGGGCTTCTCTCCCCGGGGGAATCCGCTCGGAGTTCCGATGAAACCAAGGCCCTGCCCCAACCCACCGGCCCTCACGGTCCGATCGCGGCAGCCGCGCCGGCTCCCGGTCCCACGCCGTCGTGGACCTGAGAGCTGTCATGGGCAGGGGAACTTCCGTGGGTCCGGGAACCGGGGCTCGAGTCCGAATCGCCCCGACAGCGGCCCGCCCACCCACGAATCCCCGAAGACTCTTCATGGTTCGCTCATGTTCGTTCCCTACTGTCGGAATCGAACCCGCCCGGCCGGAGGCCCGAGCATGGCACCACACCGCATCCGAAGAGACCCCCATCCCGCCCGCCGGGCCCGCCGCACCGTCGGAGCGGTGAGCATCGCGTCCACCCTCGGTCTGGTCGCCGGTCTGGGTCTGGGCGGGCGCACGGCCCCCACCGGAGGCGAGACGGGTGCCGCACCCGACGCCTCGATCGTCCCCGACCCGACCCCGGCGACCACGACCACCACGTCCGTGGACCCGGTCCTCGAGGCCGCCCCGGGATCGGGCCCCGTCGACGACCCCTTCACCGAGAGCCCGACGACGGCCAGCCCGCCGACGACCGAGTCCCGGTATCCCTCCGTGGTTCCGCCCCCTCCTCCCCCGGTGACGGTGTCCGATGGCTCGTGAACGAACATTTCCCGTGATGGGCACCACCGCCCACCTGGTGGTGGTCGGTGGTGGGTCCCGCCACCTCGATCTGGCCGAGATGCACCTGCGCGACCTGCACCGTCGCTGGACGCGGTTCGACAGGACCAGCGACATCTCCCGCCTCAACGCCGCCGGCGGTCGGGTGGTGATCCTTCCCGCCGACACCTACGCCGTGATCGAGGCTGCCGTACAGGGCTGGAAGTACACCCGCGGCCGCTTCGATCCCACGGTCGCCGACTCGATGGTCGCGGTGGGCTACGACCGCAGTTTCGAGCGGATTCCCGCCGTGGCCACCGCCCTGCGCACCCGACCCGCGCCCGGGTGCGCCGGAATCGCGCTGTTCCCCGAGCTCCACGCCGTGGCCATGCCACCGGGGGTTCATCTCGATCTGGGCGGGATCGCCAAGGGCATGGCCGCCGACATGATCGTCGATGAACTCCTGGGCGCCGGGGCCCGGGGCGCGGCGGTGAACATCGGCGGCGACGTGAGGGTGGCCGGGGAGGCACCGGGACCCTCCGGGTGGATCATCGAGCTGGCCCCCACCGCGGTGGGCGTCCGACCGGCCCTGAGGGTGGGCCTGGCCCAGGGAGCGGTGTGCACCACCACCCGCAAGCGGCGCACATGGAGGGGTCCTGAGGGTCCCCGCCACCACCTCGTCGACCCCGGAACCGGACGCCCGGCCGACTCGGGCCTCGAATCGGTCAGCATCGTCGCCCCCACCGCGGTGCGGGCCGAGCTTCTGGCCAAGGCCGCCTACCTGGCCGGTCTGAACGGGGCGAGTGAGCTGCTGGAGGAGGCCGGGGCCTGCGGGGTTCTGGTCACCGACGCCGGGCAGATCTGTCCGGCCGGAGCCATCCGGGATTTCCTGAGGTGACCGATCAACTGAGCTGGTACGTGGCCCGGGCGGCGGGACTGACCTCATGGCTGCTGGTGGCGGCCTCGATTCTGTGGGGGTTGTTCCTCTCCACGGGTGTCCTCCGCAGCCGGGCCGGTCGACCCTGGATGCTCGACCTGCACCGGTTCCTGGGCGGGCTGTCCGTGAGCTTCGTGGCCGTGCACCTGGTCGCCCTGGCCGCCGACACCTACGTGGCTTTCGGCTGGAGGGAACTGCTGGTCCCCATGGCGTCGGAGTGGAGGCCCGGGGCGGTGGCGTGGGGTGTTGTCGCCTTCTGGCTGCTGGTGGCGGTCCAGGTCACCTCCATGCTCCGACGTCGCCTGGTGTCGGAGCGCATCTGGCGGGCCGTCCACGGCTCGTCGTTCATTCTGTTCGGCGCCGGCACCGTTCACGCCATCGAGGCCGGCAGCGATGTCACCTCGCCGATCGTGGCCCTCCCCCTGGGAATCGCGACCCTCGGTGTCCTGGGACTCACCTGGTGGCGGGTCCTGGCACCAGTACCTGAGAACCCGGCGACGCTGCGAGCCGCCGCACGAGTCACCACCGGCTCCGCCCCCAACACCTGAGAACCCGGCGACGCTGCGAGCCGCCGCACGAGTCACCACGGTCCTGGCACCTCCCGGTGAGGTACTGGCCACCCGGTCGTGATTGACTGCCCCCGATGGGGGTTGAGAACCGATCCGAGATAGCGGCCCACGAACTTACCCACCGCCAGATCCTGACGGTGTTCACCGGCCTGCTGCTCGGGGTGTTCCTGGCCTCGCTGGACACCACGGTGGTGACCACGGCCCTACCCACAATCGCCGGGGATCTGGGCGGGTTGACCCAGCTTCCCTGGGTGCTCACCGCCTACCTGCTCACCAGCACCGCGGCGACGCCCCTTTACGGCAAGCTCAGCGACCTGTACGGGCGGCGCCGGCTGTACCTGATCGCCCTGGCCATCTTCCTGGTGTCGTCCCTGCTGGCCGGATTGTCCCAGAACATGTTGCAGCTCATCGTGTTCCGGGGGATGCAGGGGGCCGGCGGCGGGGGGCTGGGGGCGATGGGCTTCATCATCCTGGGTGAGTTGGTCTCGCCCCGGGCCCGGGGCCGCTACATCGGCTACTTCACCGCCGCCTTCACCTCCTCGGCCCTGCTGGGCCCCGTCATCGGCGGCTACTTCGTCGACCACGCCTCCTGGCGCTGGGTGTTCTACGTGAACATCCCCCTGGGACTGGTCGCCCTGGCCGTGGTCGACCGGGTGCTGCGCCTTCCGTTCCCCACCCGCGACCACCGCATCGACTGGCTCGGCGCCGGGCTCCTGGTCTCGGGGGTCACCCTGCTGATCCTGGCCATGGTCTGGGGCGGCGACGCCTACGCCTGGTCCTCGCCGCTGATGATCGGCACCCTCGCCGCCGTGATCGTGCTGGCCGTGGCCTTCATCGCCCAGGAGAAACGCGCTCCCGAACCCATCCTCCCCCTCCATCTGTTCGGAATCCGGACCTTCGCCCTGGCCATGGTGATCAGCCTGGCGGCCGGGGCGGCCATGATGTCGGCGAACGCCTTCCTGCCCCTCTTCCTGCAGGTGGTGACCGGAACCTCGGCCACCTCCTCGGGCCTGCTGCTGGCCCCGATGATGATCTCGATGACGATCACGGCCGCCGTAGCGGGGAACCTCACGACCCGTACCGGTCGCTACAAGTGGCTGCTCGTGGTCGGCCCCCTGGCCTCCACCGGTGCCCTGTGGGGCCTGTCGGGGGTCGGCGTCTCGACCACCTCGGGTCAGGTGACGATGTGGATGATCGTCATGGGGGTCGGTATCGGAATGCTGTTCCCCACGATCACCACCGCCACCCAGAACGCCCTGGCCCTCTCCGACCTGGGGGCGGGCACCGCGGCGATCACCTTCTTCCGCAGCCTGGGTCAGACCATCGGCATCGGGGCCTACGGGGCGATCCTGGCCGGCTTCGTCCACTCCGAACTGCCCGACCTGCTCCCCGCCGACGCCGCCGGAATCGACGTCGATCGCCTGCTCAACACCCCGGCCCGGATCCGACTCCTCGATCCCGGTGTGCGGGAGGCCGTGGTCCGGACGGTGGCCGACGGCACGGCCCGTATCTTCGCCGTGGCCACCATCGCCGCGGTGGTCACGATCATCACCGGGCTGATGATGAGGGAGGAACCCCTGAGGGACTTCTCCGCCCTGGCCGCCGACGAGGCCTCAAATGCCGGAGGCGCCGAGAGCGACCACGACGATGCCCCCGGCCATCACCGCCGAGGCGAGGGTCCGGCGGGGTCCCAAACCCTCACCGAGTAGCAGCCAACCCCCCACGGCACCGAACAGCACCGAGGTCTCCCTGATGGCCGAGACCGGCCCCGCCGCCGACAGACGGACCGCCGCCAGCACCAGCACGTAGGCCAGGACCGACAGGACACCACCCATGGCCAGGCGGCGACCCTCCGTCCTCATGATGCCCGAAATCACCCCCCGGTCGATTCGGGCCAGGACCACCGGCGTGACCAGGAGACTCTCCACCAGGAACTGGGTGATCGTGTAGGCCACGCTGGAGTCCAGATGCCTCACGGCGGAGGTGTCGATCAGGGTGTAGGTCGTTATCAGCAGCCCCGTCAGCACCGCCCAGCCGATACCGGCGGTGGAGCCGCCGGCGCCGAAGGTGAACACGCCGAGGGCGGCCACCACCAGGATCACCCCGGCCAGTTCGGCCCCACCCACCCGGTCACCGAGCAGCACCACTCCCCCCACCGTGATCAGCAGGGGACTCATGCCGCGGGCCAGGGGATAGGCGAGGGACAGATCGGCGTGTTCGTACATCTCGGCCAGGGAGAGCACGTAGGCCATGTGAACCAGTCCGGTCGTCACCATCCACGGCCACACCGACAGAGGCGGCCCGCCCAGGGCGATCAGGACCGGGGTGAAGAACAGAGCCCCGATCCCGAGTTGGGCCCACACCGCCACCAGACGGTTCCGGGAACCCTTGGCCAGCAGGTTCCACGAGGCGTGCATGAGCGCCGAGGTCAGCACCAGTCCCAGCGAGAGCGGCGACACCCCGGCGGATTCGTTACTTCTCGGCCGTGGCGGCGGGTTTGACCGGCTTGGGCTCCTTGGGCAGACCCAGCACCCGTTCACCGACGATGTTGCGCTGGATCTCCGCCGTTCCCCCCCAGATCGTCTCGGACCGCGAGAAGAAGAACGCCGACTGCATGGCCGACACGGGGTACTCCGGGGTGCCCTCGCGACGACCGAGTCCGGGGACGGACTGCTCGTCGTCACCGCCGGAGAGGATCTGCCCGTCCATTCCCATGATGTCGATGTAGAGCTCCATCACCGTGCGGTGGTACTCCGACCAGTTCATCTTGTTGAGAGCGCCGATGGCCGCTGCCTTGCGGTCCTTGTTCAGCACCGAGGCCAGGGACCTGAGGCCGTTCACCTTCATGATCTGCACCTTGGAGTGGGCCCAGGCCAGCTTCTGGCGGATCACCGGGTCCTCGAGACGACCCTTGCGGCGGGCGGCGTCGATGATGAGGTCCAGTTCGCGTTCGAACCTGCGGTAGCCGGTCGTGGCCGAGGTCCCCCGCTCGAACCCGAGGGTGGTCATCGCCACCTTCCAGCCGTTGTTCACCCCACCTACGACGTTGTCCGCCGGACAGCGGGCGTCGGTGAAGAAGACCTCGTTGAACTCCTGGGAGGAATCGACCTGCTTGATGGGCCTGACCTCGACCCCGGGCTGGTCCATCGGAACCAGGAGGTAGCTGATGCCGGCGTGCTTGGGCACGCTCGGGTCGGTGCGGGCCAGCAGGAAGCAGTAGTCGGCGTTCTGGGCCTGGGTGGTCCACACCTTCTGGCCGTTGATGATCCACTCGTCGCCGTCGAGCTCGGCCCGGCACGCCAGCGAGGCCAGGTCCGACCCCGAGCCGGGCTCGCTGAAGCCCTGGCACCAGCGGGTCCGGCCCTGCAGGATCCCGGGCAGGAACTCCTTCTTCTGCTCCTCGGTGCCCCACTGCAGAAGGGTGGGTCCCACCAGGGTGTCGCCGAAGAAATCGGCTCTCATCGGCGCCCCGGCCCGGTCGAATTCCTCCGACAGGACGACCCCCTCCATGGTGGAGAGACCCTTTCCGCCGTACTCGGTGGGCCAGGAGGCGCAGATCCAGCCCCCGCCGTAGAGCTTCGCCGGCCACTCACGGTTGAACCGGCGACGCTCCTCACCCTCGAGGTGGAAATCGGGGTTGCGCTCCCCGTCGGGCCCGAACCAGCCCTCGGGGAGGTTCTCCCTCAGCCACTCTCGGATCTGGGTCCTGAACTCTTCTGCTTCCGGCGGGTAGGTGAGGTCCATGAGACCCACGTTACCGACGGGTAACCCCCGGTTATCAAACCCGACGGCCCCCGCGCCTCACCCCGACGTCCACCGCCACCAGGGCGGCGACCATCAGCAGTTCGACACGGTCGACGAGTCCGATCGCCCGACGGATGTCGGAGGGTCCGGGTCGGGGGCCCCGGCCCAGACGGGGTCGGACCTCGGCCCGGGATCCGTATCGGAGAGGTCCCCCGAGCTCGACCCCCAGTGCTGCCGCCACCGCCGCCTCGGCCACCCCGGCGTTGGGGGACGGGTGGGCCGGGGCGTCACGGGCCACGGCCCGGATGACCTCACGCCACCGCCGCGGGCCGGTGAGGACCACCAGGGCGGCGAAGACCCGGGCCGGGATCAGGTTGGCGACATCGTCGAGGCGGGCCGCCGCGGTCCCGAACCGGGCGAAGCGTTCGTCGCGGTGACCGACCATGGCGTCCATGGTGTTGACCGCCCGGTAGCCCAGTGCCCCCGGCGCGCCGAGCGCCAGGGCCCACATGGCCGGGGCGACCACGGCGTCGACACTGTTCTCGGCCAGCGACTCGATCACCGCGGCCGCCACCCCCGATTCGTCCAGGCGGCTCGGATCCCGGCCCACCAGGGACGGAAGCAGTTCCCTCGCCCCCTGGAGGTCCCCCTCCTCGAGCCTCTCCCCTATCTCCGTGGCGACACCACGGAGCTGCCGCCCGGCCACCGAGGCGGCCACGGCCACCGGCACCGAACCCACCAACCGTCCCGCCAGGAGTCCCTGCCCCAGACCGGCGGCGGCGTATGCCACTCCCCGCAGGCGACTGTCGGCCCAGAGGTGGCGCTCCAGGCGGGTCATGGCCCGACCGAAATGCGCCACGGGGTGCAGACGGTCCGGGGGGTCTCCCAGTAGCCGGTCCACGATCAGACCCAGCGCCACCCTGCCGGCGCGGCGGCCCCGACCATTTTCGGAGCCCGTGGCCGCGGCCGCCCGGGTCGCTCCGCCGGCGAGGCGTCGCAGCGCCGTCACCACCGGGCGACGAGGGCCAGCAGGGCACACGTCTCGCCGACCACGATCGCGGCGCCGAGCACGTCTCCGGTGAAACCGCCGATGCGACGGACCGCCAGGGCCACGACCGACGCCGCCGACACCACCAGCACACCGATCGCCACCAGACCGCCGAGCCCGTCGTCTATGTACAGCAGCGCCGCCGCCGGCGCCAGCCACAGGAGCAGCCACCGCCGGGACCCGGCCAGGAACGGGGTGGCGATTCCCCCCGGCCGGGCGTAGTCCACGAGGGAGGGCACGACGGCGGCCAGGGTGCGGGATCCCGCCCACAGTCCCACGAGGGACAGATACCCCGACTCCCCGGCGGCCAGGCTCATCAGGGTCGCCCACCGCAGCATCAGGGTGAGGGCGACCACCGCCACCGCGAACGAGCCGACATCGGGCTCCCCCATGACCTGCAGGCGGCGGGGGCGGTCCATGTGGGGCAGGAGACCGTCGGCGCAGTCGGCCAGACCGTCGACGTGCAGCATCCCGGTCACGGCCAGATCGGCGACGACGACCAGAGCGCCCGCGACCACCGGGTCCCAGAGCTCGACCGCGCCCCGCAGCACACCGGCCAGAACCAGGCCCACCGCCGCGCCCACGATCGGAAACCACGCCATGGCACGCCGGTCGGGGGCCCGGCCCGGGCCGACGACGGTCAGGAACGACAGGGCTCCCAGCACCGGCGCTACCTCTCCTCGGGCCGGCCGGGCAGGCTCAGCGCCCGGCCGGCCACCACCAGCAGGACCTCGTCGCACACCCGGGCCACCGCCTGGTTGACCATCCCCATGGCATCGGCGAACAGTCTTCCCGCCTCCGAGGGAGGGTGCACCGACATGCCGACCTCCTCCGACACCAGAACCGTGGGCGAGGTCCGGGTCACGATGGCCGCGGTCAGCTCCCCGGTGGCGACATCCACGCGGGAGATGAAGCCCGCGCCTTCGTCCCCTCCGGGACCGCGATGCCCGAAGTGCCCGACCACCCACGACCCGAGAGAGTCCACCAGCACCGGGCCACGCGTCGTGGCCAGGAGATCGGCCAGGCGGCCGGGCTCGGGGCATTCGACCGTCGTCCACACCCGGGGACGTCTCCGCCGGTGCCGTTCGATGCGATCGACATGGGAGGCGTCCTCGGGATCAACCAGGGCCGTGGCGATGTAGGTGACCGGGGATCCGTGGAGGGCGATACTTCGCTCGGCCACCTCGGACTTTCCCGACCTCACTCCACCCAGGACGAGGGTGATCATCTCGAATCCTCCCCTCGCAGGGCGGCCAGGACACAGCGGTGCACGGCCCGGGCGGCGGGGGCACCGTAGCGGGATCGTGGGCCACCGAACCGGGACCGTGGTTCCCCGCCCGGCCAGACGACGGTGACCGCGTCGCTGGCGGTACCGGTACCCGGCACACCGTGTTCCTGCAGGGCCTGGCTCTTGGCCTCGGTGACGGTCATGACCGTGTTCACCGCCGCGGCGTCGCACAGTGGGGCGGGGAATCCGACCACGATGTTGATCGTCCCCGGGCCCGAGGAGCGGGGCCAGGTCCCGTGGCCCCCGTCCTCCGATGCCGCCCACGTGGGACGGGTGACGCCGACGGTGGCCGCCACCGTCACGCCCTCATCGGTGTGGGTACGGAACTGCGACACCCTGGCCGCGGTGAACATCGTCGCTCCCCGGCCCTCGAGACCCAGTCCGCTCGAGAGCTCCGCGGCGTGGACGGAGAGGTCGGTGCGCGAGTAGTCGTCGGGCACACCGACGATCAGCACCCAGCGGAGGGGGCCCATCCCTCCGCCCACCGGGGCCGACGAGATCGCCTCCATGGATTCGGGGAACCGCCAGACCAGCAGGCCCCGGTGGTCTGAGGTGGGGGCCACGATCTGGGGCTTGAGCGGGAGCGACATCGATGGGACCTGGGGCGACGGTTACGGCTCGGACAGCTTGCCACCCCCCTCGCCCGCGCCGCGCACCCTGGCTGGCCGCCGCCCCGCAGGCGTCGACTGAATACAGTGGCGCCATGGCAGCCACGGAGACACCCACCGGTTCCAAGCCCCGCACGGTCAAGAAGTGGACCCACCAGTGGAAGCAGCTCTACCCCGAGGTCATCCTGTCGGGTCTGTGCACGGGCTGTTCGGGCTGTGTGATCTCGTGCCCCCACGATGTCATCGGCTACGACCATCGCACCGGTGGCTACAAGCCCTTCCATCTCGAGGACGAACTCGGACCCGACAACTGCATCCACGGGGAGAAGGGCTGCACGTCGTGCACCCGGGCCTGCCCCCGGTTCCGGACCTGGGAGTGGGAGGCCGACGAGAAGCTGTTCGAACGGCACCGGACCCCCGATGAGGTGGCCGGCATCTACAAGGATGTGATCCTCACCCGGGCCTCGGACGACTTCATCCACGAGGTCGGCCAGGACGGGGGACTGGTCTCCGCCATCCTGATCTGGGCCCTCGAACACGGCTACATCGACGCCGCCCTGGTGTCCTATGTGGAAGGCGACGGTGACGGGGCCTGGACACCGGTGCCCGGCGTCGCCCGCAACCGCGAGGACGTGATCCGGGGTGCCGGCAGTCGCTACACCTATTCGGCCAACCCCCTGGCCATGGACGAGGCCCTCGAAGGCGGGGCCAGGAAGGTCGCCCTGGTAGGAACGAGCTGCCAGAGCTCGATCCCTCCAGTCATGAAGTCACGCAAGGTGGGCAAGGTCGGCAACCGCATAGCTCTCAACATCGGGTTGCTGTGTTCCAAGACGTTCGACGACTCCATCTTCGACGAGCTGTTCGAACTGAAGTACGGGCTACGTCGTTCCGACATCCGCAAGATGAACATCAAGGGCGTGTTCCAGATCTGGACCCACGACGGCAGGTACCACGAGGTGCCCCTCAAGGAGTGCCACGCCTGGACCCGCGAGGGCTGCAACCACTGCCCCGACTTCGCCGCCGAGCACGCCGACATCTCCACCGGCGGAATCGGAAAGTTCAGCGACTGGACCCTCACCATCGTCCGCACCGATCTGGGACGGGAGATCATCATCGGGATGCTCGAGGACGGCTCGCTCGTCGGACGGCCCGGCGACGACGACCCCGCCGCCATCGAGCTGATGCGCAAGCTGGCAGCCAAGAGTCGAAAGCGCTGGCCCGCCGACGCCTGGGAAGTCCCCGCCATGCTCCCCAGCTGACCCCAACCAGCCCCAACCCCCACCCCACGATCTATGGCACCAACCGCGCGCCACAGCGCGCGGAACATGCCACAGATCCCCCGAAACCCCCGATCTATGCCACCAACCGCGCGCCACAGCGCGCGCAAGATGCCACAGATCCCCCGAAACCCCCGATCTATGACACCAACCGCGCGCCACAGGACGCGGAAGATGCCACAGATCCCCCGAAACCCCCGATCAATGCCACCAACCGCGCGCCACAGGACGCGGAAGATGCCACAGATTCGCTGGCGGCGGGGTCAGGTCAGGCTGCCGAAGCGGAACGAGACCCCGACATAGA
>DRKF01000483.1 GCA_011051915.1 Acidimicrobiales bacterium
CCCACGGGTACATCGTGTAGGGCAGCAGACCGGCCGGCAGGGGACGGGACCGTCTCCGCCGCAACAGTCGGTGGACCGGCCCGGCGATGGGAGCGGGTATGCGCAACCGGGCCCGGGGGCCCAGCAGTGCCCTGAGTTCGTCGCCCGTGAGCCATCCGTCGGGAGCCACGTTGTAGGGACCGTCCAGGCCCAGCTCCACCACCCTCACCACCGCGGTGGCCAGATCGCCCACGTCGAGGAACTGGGAGGGGGGATCGGTCCGGTCCACCCTGACCGGAACGGCCGTGAGCAGGGCGGCCCCCAGCCAACTGGCACCGGTGGCTCCCACGGCGGGAGCCGGACGCAGGACGCCGACCGCGGTTCCGGCCCCCGCCCCTCTGCGCCATTCGGCCAGGACGCGCTCGTGCTCGGCCTTGGTCTCGGCGTAGACGAAGCCCGGATTGGGTCTCACCACCGAGTTCTCCGACAGGGGAACTGGATTGTTCTCCCACGCCCCGTAGACAGTGGCCGACGAGACGGCCACCAGCTGTCCGACCTCCGGAGCGGTGGCCAGCTCCAGAACCGCCTCCAGCAACGAACGATTCGGGTCCCCACCGCTCTCGTCGGGATCGATCCAGCCGAGGTGGACGATGGTGTCCACTCCGGCCATGAGATTCCCTCTGTCCACCCCCGGGGGCAGAGCGGTCAGATCCCCCCGGATCCACCGGACCCCGGCGACGGGAGGGCCTGCCTGGGGATCCAGCGCCACTACCTCCGAGCAGAAGTCCGCCGCGGCGAGCAGGGTGACCACCCGGGACCCGAGTTCCCCCGCGGCCCCGGTGACCAGAACCTTCCTCATGCCCCGCCTCCGACGGGAAGAGTGAGACCGGAACCCGACCAGCGCCTCCCCACGGGGGTGAGACCGGAACCCGCCCGGCGCGTCCCCACGGGGGTGAGACCGAGACCCGCTCGGCACATCCCCACGGGGGTGAGATCGGGACGGGCCCGGTCGGCCCTAGCATGAAGTCGTGACCAACGAGGATCCAACCGGTGATAATGACCCATTCGGCGGTCTTCCGTTCTTTGGGGATCTGTCGAAACTGTTCGGATCGTCGGGACCCGTCAACTGGGATGCTGCCAGACAAATCGCGGTGGGCCTGGCCACCGGAGGGGAATCGGAGTCCAACGTCGACCCCGCCGACCGCGTCCGCATGTCCGATCTTTCCCGAGTGGCGGAACTCCACGTCGCCACCGTGACCGGGTTGGACACCGGTGTCGGTGGCCGATCACCCACGGTGGTACCCGTTACCCGAACGGAGTGGGCGACCCGGACCCTCGCCGACTACCGCGACCTGTTCGAACACCTCGCCACCGGACTCTCGACCCCGGACGGCCCCGCCCCGGGCCCGGAGTTCCCCGATCAGGCTGCGCAGATGCTCTCGGGTCTGATGCAGATGATGGCGCCGATGATGATGGCCATGAGCACCGGCTCGATGGTCGGTCACCTGGCCGAACGGGCTCTGGGGTCCTACGACCTGCCCATTCCCCGGCCACCGCGCTCGGAGATAGTGGTGGTGTCCCACAACGTCCACGCCTTCGCCGACGAGTGGAGCATCAGCTTCGACGAGACCGCCCTGTGGATCTGCATCCGCGAGCTGATATTCAACACCGTGTTCGGCATCCCCCACGTGAGGGACGCCCTCCAGACCCGGCTGAATCAGTACGTGGCCGGTTTCAGCAACGATCCGAATGCCCTGCAGGCCAAGCTCGGCGACCTGGAGAGAATCTCCGATCCCGGTGATCTCCAGGGCCAGATACAGCAGATCTTCGGCGATCCCGAGGTGCTGCTCGGAGCCATCCGCTCCCCGGCCCAGGAGAGGATGCTTCCCGAGCTCGAAGCTCTGGTGGCGGTCCTGGTCGGCTACGTGGATCACATCCAGGATCGCATCGGAGGCGGCCTGGTGGGCTCCTACGGTCGGCTGACCGAGGCCATGAGGCGTCGCCGGATCACCGCGGGGCCCCACGATCGATTCGTCGAGCGCATCCTCGGGCTGGATCTCCGGCCCGCTCTGATCGAGAGGGGCCGGGCCTTCATCGAGGGGGTGGTCGAGCGCGACGAGGAGGGTGGACTGGCCCGCCTCTGGAGCGAACCGCGGAACCTCCCCACCCCCGCCGAGGTGGACGCCCCCGGACTCTGGCTGGCCCGCATCGATCTCCCCGACGTCGACTGATCCCCGCCGGACCCTCCGGCTCAGCTGTCTCCGGGAGGTTCCACACCGGGAAGGGAGCGCTGTCCGGGTGTCTCGCCGCCGCCCCGGGACCGGGGACGTGGCCCCAGGCCGGGATCCAGCCCCCGGGAAGATCGGCGCCGAGGCTTTCCCGCGGATCCGCCCGGCCCGGGATCCTTCCCCGCCGGGCCCCGGACCCCACCGGGTGATCCTGTCGCGTCCGGAGACGGATTCGAGGGCGGAACGGCGCCGGTTGCGCCCCCGCCCTCTGCCCGGCTCCCGGTGGCCCGGGTCCGGACCCTTACGGCCACGGAGAGACGATCGCGGACCCGACGAACCCGTTGATCGGCCAGGATCCTCTTCTTCAGACGGTCGGAGGGGGTCTGCATACCCCGGGCCAGGGCCCTGAGTCCACCCAGGTAGAAGAAAGCGCCCAGGGCCGACCCGATGGCCAGGACGATGAATCCGAGCCGTACCGGCAGGGCCGGGAACAGCACCACCGGAATGATGGCGCCGGTGACCCACGCCAGCTGGAATCGGGTCTCGAAGCGGGCGAACGACCTTCCCTTGTTGGCGTCGGGGGCGTCCCGCTGCACGATGGCGTCGAAGGACAACTTGCCCAGACCGGTCGACAGGCCCAGTACCAACCCGAGGAAGGCGGCGGGTAGCCGTTCGGGCGCCGTGGAAACCACGGTGGCGGTTATCGCCGAGACCGCCAGCACCCCGCCCAGCACCATCTCCTCGCGCAGTACCTGCCGCAGAGCCGGGGCGATGAGGGCCCCCAGCAGGTTCCCGGCCACGGCGAAGCTGCCGATGACCCCGTACCAGACCGGGGAGGCGTCGGATCCCCTCAACCAGAAGATCAGCATGAAGGTCAGGAACCCGATGCTCCACCGCAGCAGAGCCATGGCCGAGGCGGCCAGGAGTATGCCCCCGCCGCGGAGTTCGGCCTTCTCCAGTTCGCCGACCGGTTCCTCGGCCACGGTCGTGGGGGGCAGCTTGAATGCCTGGGCCGCAGCGAATGTGAACGCAACAACGGCCCCGAGCAGCACGAACCGATCCCCCAGGAGCCGCAGCAGGAGAGCCGGACCGACGGTCAGGGCGCTGGCCAGGCCACCCGCCAGCACCAGGCGCGAGTTGGCCTTCATCAGAGCGTCCTGATCCCGGACCAGGGAGGGCACGATGGCGCTCTTGGCGATGTGGTACGCCTTGCCGAGCACCAGCACCGTGAAGGCCTCGGGGAAGAGCAGGAAGGAGTTCAGATGGCGGATCATCAACAGGGCGGTCACCGCCCGGCCGGCCTGGGCCAGGACCACCATCCAACGCCTACCGCCACGGGCCCGGTCGATCATCGGGCCGATCAGAGGTGAGACCACGGCGAAGGGCGCCGCCGTGAGCAGCAGGTACAGCCCGACCCGGCTGCGGGCCTGGTTCACGTCGAGGGAGAAGAACAGCGAACCCGCCAGGGCGATGGTGATGAGGGTGTCGCCGATCGTGCCCAGGACATGGGTGCGGGCCAACTGCATGAAGGGCGTGACGAGGAACGCCTCGGCCCCCCGTGATCCGCGGGCTCCTCTCCCGAGAGGCTGGGACTGTGGCTCCACGAAGCCCACTCTATGTGACCCGATGGCCCTGTCCGGGTGCGAGTTCAGGCCCATTTCACGTCAGGCGGCCGGATCGGACCGTCCGGATCGCGGGACGGACACACCCCAGGGTCCATCCACACCACCAGCGGGCCGGGACGGGCTCCAAAGTCCTAAGTCGCCGATCCCGGGCGCCGACGGACCCGGGGATGAGTGGACTCGACAATGTCCTGGGCAACGTCTACAGAAACGCGGACGATGAGCCCCGCCGACCCTCGATGGACGACGTCCAGGACTCCCTGGCCGCCCTGGCCGAGGAGGCCGCGTCGCGCTCCCACGAAGCCCACCAGGACGAGGACTCGGCCCAGGCCGCCGAGGGTGAGGATCCGGAGGAGGAACCCCCGACCTCCCACGACGTCGACACCACCGAGGACAACCAGGCCCTCGAAACCCTCGGCATCACCCAGGACACCACCGACGACAACCAGGCCCTCGAAACCCTCGGCATCACCCAGGACACCACCGACGACAACCAGGCCCTCGAAACCCTCGGCATCATCACCCAGGACACCACCGGAGCGGACCGCGTCGAGGACCCTGGTGCCGACACCGATCCCGGGGCCCAGGACTGGATGGCGACAGCCATAGACGCACTCACCGAGTCGGAGATCCCCGAGCCGGGGGATCTCTTCGAGCACGTC
>DRKF01000484.1 GCA_011051915.1 Acidimicrobiales bacterium
ACCCGCCACCGCGATCTGCTCGACTCGGAGCTGTTGGCGGAGTACTTCCCGATATTCCGCGATGCGGAGAGGGTCATCGCCGATCCGGTGGTCCGCAACCGGGGAACGTTGGGCGGCTCGCTCTGCCAGGCCGATCCGTCGGAGGACCTGTCGGCGGTGTGCACGACCCTCGACGCCAGTTGCGTGATCCGCAGTACGACGGGGGAGAGGGTCGTCTCCATGGCGGAGTTCCACGTCGGTCCCTACGAGACCGCGGTCGGTGATGGCGAGATGCTCACCGAGATTCGGATACCGCTCCGGGTGGGAGGGGGCAGCGCCTATGAGAAGGTGGAGCGACGGGCCGGTGACTGGGCCGTGGTCTCCTCGGGAGCGGCGGTCTGGCTCGACGGTGACACGATCACCTCCGGCCGGGTCGGACTGGCCGCCGTGGGGCCCAACACCACATCGATAGGCCCGGTGTCGGAGGCCCTCCGGGGAGCGGTCCCGACCGAGGATCTGTACCGACAGGTGGGGGAGATAGCGGCGGAGAGCTGCTCACCGCAGACCGATCAGAGGGGAACCGAGGACTACAAGCGGCATCTGGCGATGGAACTCACCCGCAGGGCGTTGAGACGGTCGGTTGCCAGAGCCCAGGGACAGGAGGTCTGACATGCAGGTCAACATGACCGTGAACGGAACCGAGATCAGCGAGGAGATCGAGCCCCGCATGCTCCTCGTCCACTTCCTGCGAGATCAACTGCGGCTCACCGGAACCCACTGGGGGTGCGACACCAGCAACTGCGGAACGTGTGTGGTGCTCATCGACGGGGAGCCGGTGAAGAGCTGTACGACCCTCGCCGCCATGGCCGCCGGGCATGAGGTGACCACAGTGGAGGGACTCGAGGTCGACAACGTCCTGGATCCGATCCAGGAGGGGTTCATGCAGTGCCACGGCCTGCAGTGCGGCTTCTGTACCCCGGGGATGATGCTCACCGCCCGATCCCTTCTGAATGCCAACCCCGATCCTTCGGAGTCGGAGATCCGGGAGGCCATCTCGGGACAGATCTGCCGGTGCACCGGCTATTCCACCATCGTTCGATCCATCCGCTGGACCGCCGAGCACGAGGCCGGCATCTCACAGGGAGGTGCGGCATGACCGCCACCGAGTCAACCGAGGAGAGCACAGAGGAGCGCCCGATCGGATTCGGACGTCTGCTGCGCAAGGAGGACCCCCGGCTCATCCGGGGAATGGGCAACTTCGTCGACGACGTCGAACTCCCGGGCATGCTCCACATGGCGATCCTGCGCTCGCCGATGGCCCACGCCCGAATCGTCAGCATCGACAAGTCGGCGGCGGAGGCCCATCCCAAGGTCGTGGCTGTGATCACCGGCGCCGATCTGGCCGAGCAGGGTCTGGCCTGGATGCCGACCCTGTCCAACGACGTCCAGGCCGTTCTGGCCACCGACAAGGTCCGCTTCCAGCACCAGGAGGTCGCCTTCGTGGTGGCCGAGGACCGCTACTCCGCCCGCGACGCTCTCGAACTGATCGAGGTCGACTACGAGTGGATCGACCCCGTCATCGATGTTCGCAAGGCCATGGATCCCGAGGCGCCGGTGATCCGCGACGATCTCGAGGGCAAGACCGACAATCACATCTTCGACTGGGAGACCGGCGACGCCGCCGCCACCGCCGCGGTGTTCGAACGGGCCGAGGTCGTGGTCAGCGAGGACATCGTCTACCCCCGCGTCCACCCCGCACCGATGGAGACCTGTGGTGCGGTGGCCGACTTCGAGAGGGTCAGCGGGAAGCTCACACTGTGGTGCACCACCCAGGCCCCCCACGCCCACCGGACGGTGTACGCCCTGGTGGCCGGGCTGCCCGAACACAAGATCCGCATCATCGCCCCTGACATCGGGGGCGGGTTCGGCAACAAGGTACCCATCTACCCCGGCTACGTGTGCGCCATCGTGGCCTCGCTCGTCATCGGCAAGCCGGTCAAGTGGATGGAGGACCGGACCGAGAACCTGGCCAGTACCGGATTCGCCCGTGACTACATCATGAAGGGCGAGATCGCCGCCACCCGCGAGGGTCGGATCCTGGCCGTCCGGACCGAGGTCCTCGCCGACCACGGAGCGTTCAACGGTGTGGCCGCCCCCACCAAGTACCCCGCCGGATTCTTCGGCGTGTTCACCGGCAGCTACGACCTGGAGGCGGCCTACGCCCACATGGAGGCGGTGTACACGAACAAGGCGCCGGGGGGTGTGGCCTACGCCTGTTCGTTCCGGATCACCGAGGCCGTGTACCTGGTCGAGCGGATGGTGGACGTACTCGCCCACGAGTTGGAGATGGATCCGGCCGAGCTGCGTCTGAAGAACCTGATCAAGCCCGATCAGTTCCCCTATGAGACCAAGACCGGTTGGGTCTACGACTCCGGCGACTACGAGCCCGCCCTGCGCAAGGCCATGGAGATGGCCGGCTATGAGGAACTGCGACGGGAGCAGGCCGAGAAACGGGAGAGGGGAGAGCTCATGGGCATCGGGCTGTCATTCTTCACCGAGGCGGTGGGGGCTGGGCCCCGCAAGGACATGGACATCCTCGGCCTGGGAATGAACGACGGCTGTGAGCTGCGGATCCATCCCACCGGCAAGGCCCAGGTGAGGCTCTCGGTCAAGACCCAGGGTCAGGGCCACGAGACCACCTTCGCCCAGATCGTGGCCGAGGAGATCGGCATACCCCCCGAGGACATCGAGGTGATCCAGGGGGACACCGACAACACCCCGTTCGGTCTGGGTACCTACGGCAGCCGGTCGACCCCCGTGTCCGGAGCGGCGGCCGCCCTGGTGACCCGCAAGGTCCGGGACAAGGCTCAGATCATCGCTTCGGGGATGTTGGAGGTGTCGGTCGCCGACCTCGAGTGGACCAAGGGGGCGTTCACGGTCAAGGGTGACCCCGCCAAGTCGGTGACCATCCAGGAGATCGCCATGAAAGCCCATGGGGCCGGTGATCTGCCCGATGGTCTGGAGGGAGGCCTCGAGGCCCAGATCTGCTACAACCCGTCGAATCTGACCTATCCCTTCGGTGCCTACATATGCGTGGTCGACGTGGATCCGGGTACCGCGGTGGTGAAGGTGCGGAGGTTCATCGCCGTGGACGACTGCGGCACCCGTATCAATCCCATGATCATCGAGGGCCAGGTACACGGTGGCCTGGCCGACGGGGTGGGTATGGCCCTCATGGAGATGATCGCCTTCGACGAGGACGGCAACTGTCTCAGCGGCTCGCTCATGGACTACCTCATCCCGACCGCCCTGGAGACACCGGACTGGGAGACCAGCTTCACCGTCACCCCCTCCCCGCACCATCCGATCGGGGCCAAGGGAATCGGCGAGTCGGCGACCGTCGGATCACCACCGGCGGTGGTCAACGCGGTGATCGACGCCCTCAAGCCCTTCGGAGTGCGACACGCCGACATGCCCCTCACCCCCTCGCGGGTGTGGGAGACGATGAGGGGTAATCACACCCCTCCGATCTGACCGTTTCCGGTACCGACGGCGGTGGCCGATTGGCCACTACCGTCGGAGCCCGGGGGAGGATATGAACATGACATCCGTCGGGGTCGTGGGGAGGACGCGAACATGACATCCGTCGGGGTCGTGGGGAGGACGCGAACATGACATCGGCTGTCCGACGCTCGGGCCGGGCCCGTATCGCCGAACTGATCGAGGGGCGCGTCCCCTTCGTGCTGGCCACGGTGGTGAGGGCCCAGTGCCCCACCTCGGCCCGGCCCGGGGACTCCGCCGCGGTACTGGCCGACGGCACCATCGAGGGATTCATCGGAGGCGTGTGTGCCGAGGGATCCGTGAGGGTGGCGGCGCTGCCCCTGCTCGAAAGTGGTGAGCCGCTGCTGTTGCGGATCCTGCCCGAGGGTGGGGAGGAGTTCCCCGAGAGTGAGGGAGCCACGACCGTGATCAATCCCTGCCTCTCCGGTGGGGCCGTCGAGGTGTTTCTGGAACCCAAGCTCCCCGCACCCAAGCTGACCGTCGTGGGATCCACCCCCATCGCGGATGCCCTGGTGGACATGGCGGGAGTGATGGGATTCGCGTCGCCTTCCGTGAGCGATCCCGGGGCCTGGGCCGCCGCCGGTGCCGAACTGCCCGCGGCCGAGATGGAGGGTGCGCTGGCGGTGGTGATCGCCAGCCACGGTCGAGGCGAACCGGAGGCCATCCGCCGGGCCCTCGACGCCGGTGTGGGATTCGTCGGGTTGGTGGCCAGCCGCCGTCGCGGGGCTGCGGTCCTCGATGAGATGGACCTGTCAGCGGCTGAACGTGAGAGGGTGCACAGTCCGGTGGGCTTGGACATCGGCGCCCGGACCGCGGAGGAGATCGCTCTGTCGATTCTGGGCCAGCTCGTGAGCGAGATGCGACGGGGCGGGCTCAGGGCCCCTGTCGTACGTCGGGGAACCACCCGGCCCGAGACCGCCGTCGATCCCGTCTGCGGGATGACGGTCGTGGTGACCGCGGATACTCCCCACTTGAACCACGGGGGAGACCACCACTGGTTCTGCAACCCGGGCTGTCGCGATCGCTACGCCGAGGAACTGGGTCCGGCCACATGAACCCGAAGGGCAGCCGTGAGTCCCTGGCCCGGGCCCTGGAGAAGGTGGGCTATCTGGTGGACGAGGGACTGGCGACAGCGCTGTTCCTGGCCCGGGCCATCGGTCAGCCGCTCTTGCTGGAAGGAGAGCCGGGGGTAGGCAAGACCACGGCGGCCAAGGCGATGGCCGCCGTGTTGGGAGGGCCCCTCATCCGGCTGCAGTGCTATGAGGGAGTGAGCGCTTCGGAGGCCCTCTACGAGTGGAACTACGCCCATCAGCTCCTGGCGATTCGAGCCGGTGAGTCGTCGGGAGGTGCGATGGCGGCCACCGACCTGTTCACCGAGGACTACCTCCTGGACCGGCCCCTGTTGCGAGCTGTACGTCATCGGGGACCTGAGCCGGCGGTTCTGCTCATCGACGAGATCGATCGGGCCGATGACGAGTTCGAGGCCCTGCTGTTCGAGTTCCTGGGCGAGAAGTCGGTCACTGTCCCGGAGCTGGGAACATTCCGCACCGAGCTGGACCCGGTGGTGATACTCACGTCGAACCGCAGCCGGGAGCTGCACGACGCCCTCAAGCGTCGTTGCCTCTACCACTGGATCGAATTCCCCTCCGTGGAGAGGGCGGCCCGGATCGTGAGATGCAACGTCGTCGGAGCGGCTGATCGCCTGGTGGGAGCGGCCACGGCTTTCGTGGCCGAGACCCGGGAACTGGACCTGGACAAGTCACCGGGCGTCGCTGAGATCATCGACTGGGTGGGAGCCCTGCATGCCCTCGGTGTGACTGCACTCGACCGGGACGAGACCCTGGCCACGTTGGGGGCGGTGGCCAAGACCCCTGACGACCTGATCGAGATCCGACGGGCTCTGGACCGAGGGGAGATAGGCGCCGCCTTCGGTGGTCCGGCGGCGTGACTGCGCCCTCGGGCCCGGGTCCGACCCTCTTTCGAGGTGTTGACAGGGGACTGTTCGTGGCCGCCCTGGTGGGTCGCCTGCGCCGGGCCGGGCTCGAGGTCGGGCTCTCGTCGGCCACCGTGTTCGCCCGGGCCATGGAGGTCTGTCCGCCCCGGGACCCGGCGTCGCTCTACTGGGTCGCCCGCACTACCCTGGTGGGGGACCGCAGCGACTTCGCAGCCTTCGACGCCGTGTTCTCGGCCGTCTTCGACGAGTCGGGCCTGCCGCCCGAGCCACGCCAGAAGGACTCGGGGGACCTCGTCGTCACCATGAGGGGCCGGGTGATCAGATCGTCGGTTCCCGACATCGAGTCGGAGTCCGCGGCCGGTCGTGTCGACAGTGGACGGCGTCCCCAGGTGGTGGAGGATTCCGACCGGCCTGCCGATGGTGGCGACATCGAAATGGCCCAGCTGCTTCCCGCCCCCCTGGCCCACCTGGCCGAGGAGCCTTTCGACCAGCTCTCCCTCGAGGAACTGCGCCAGCTGGGGGAGTGGCTCGAAGAGGCCGTGATCCGCTTCCCGCGGCGCCGAAGCCGCCGTTACGTGGGGGCTCCCTCGGGGGGCACCGTCGACCTGCGCCGGACCCTGCGATCAGCCCGGGGGACCGGGGGTGAACCCGTGGTGCTGTGTCGCCGTCGGCCCCGCACCCGCCGCCGGCCGGTGGTGATGATCGCCGACGTGAGCGGGTCGATGGAGTCGTTCTCGAGGATCCACCTGCACCTGATGCGGGCACTGGTCATGGCCGGTGGGGCGGAGGTTTTCACCCTTTCGACCTCGGTTCGAAGGGTCACCGTCCAACTTCGGGAGGGAGACCCTCAGAGGGCCATCGACCGGCTGAGCGAGGACGTGGTCGACCGCTTCGGGGGCACGAAGATCGGTTCCGGCATCCGGGAGGTGATCCGCAACCCGGTCTGGTCATCATCCGTCAGAGGTGCGACCGTGCTGATCACCTCCGACGGTTGGGACGCCGATCCCCCCGAGGTGCTGGGTCGGGCCATGGCCGCCCTGGCCCGTCGAGCCCATCGGGTCATCTGGGTGAACCCCCGCTCGGCATCGGACTCGTACCGGCCGTTGGTGGGGGGTATGGCCGCGGCCCTGCCCCATGTCGACGAGTTTCTCAGCGGTCATTCGATGGCGGCCATGGCCAGGGTGATCACCGCCGTCGAGGGCTGATTCACCGCGACGGGACGAGTTGTCGCACCGGTCCGGCGCGTCAGCGGAGGAGCTTCCACCGGCCATCGTCGTCGAACGCGTACCACCGCCGGTCCGGCGCGTCAGCGGAGGCGCCGGCCGGGAGGAGAACCGAGCCACCGGAGTGGGACGGGTGTTCAGCCCCGGGCCAGGATCAGCCACAGCACCAGCCACAGCACGACCAGGTAGGCGCCCAGTCCCAGCAGCAGCATGCGACCCCGGCGGGCCAGTTCCATGAACACCGCGGCGATCAGAACGGCCTTGAGCGTGGCCAGGCCCATGAGGAGCAGGGCCGATCGTCCCAGGCCCAGGGCGGCGTCGTCCCCCACGATCCAGGTCAGCAGGGTGAGACCCAGCAGAGCCAGCCAGGTGACGTCGACGGCTCCGAAGGGGCGACCGGAGGCGACCGGGTCGGTTTCGGGGACGGTTGGCGAGGAGGCGGACATGGGTCAACCCACCAGGTAGACGAGGGGGAACAGGAACAGCCAGATGACGTCGATCAGATGCCAGTAGATGGCGGCGGCCTCCACTCCGAGGGCGTTGGCAGGGCCGTAGTCGCCGCGGCGGGCCTTCACCGCCACCACGGCCATGATCCCCACCCCACCGGCCACGTGCAGGTAGTGCATGAAGGTCACGAACAGGTAGTAGAACCAGAACGAGTTGGTGGACATGGAGAAGCCGTCGGACAGAACCTCGGCGTACTCGACGGTCTTGAGCACCACGAACACCACGCCGGAGACCGCCGCCCCCCACAGCCAGAGGTCGGCTCGGCGGCCGCGGTGGTTGGACCACACGGCCCGGGCCGCCATCCAGCTCCCGGTCAGTAGCACCGCGGTGTTGATCGTGGCGGAGAGCCGGTGAAGATGGCTCTGGGACTCGGTGAACACATCGGGGTTGGCAGAGTAGGTCCAGGCGTAGGCCACGAAGAACATCGAGAACGTGACCAACTCGGCGGTGAGGAACACCCACACGACCACCCCGCCCGGAAGGCGGTCGTGCCACGGTGCCGGCGAGACCTCGCCGGAAGCCGCCGGTTCTGGGTTCTGGGTCGTGGCGGTCACGTGCCGATCGTCTCCGGGTGGGGGCCTTTGTGAGGGTAGGGGGCGGCCTCCCGGGGGCGAAGGGTCCAAGGTCCCTAGTGATGCGTAGTACCAGAGTCAACAATTGGATCTGATGTCCGGTCCTATCCGGACACATGGGCAGGAGACAGAGAGGGGCTCCCGGTGCTTTCGAAATCCCAGGCGAAGTGGTTTCTAATAGCCGCGACCGTCGGGTTCTCGTTGGTCTTCCTGTTCCTCACCGTGGACACCGTCAGTCAGGTAGATGAGCGCACCAACGGTGACGCCCTGACCGAAGAGGTGGCCGCCGGCAAGAGGATCTGGGACAAGAACAACTGCATGGGTTGTCACACCATTCTGGGCGAGGGGGCCTACTACGCCCCCGAACTCACCAACGTGGTCGACAGACGTGGCGAGGACTTCATCCGGACATTTCTGCGGGATCCGCAGGCCATGTTCCCGGGACGGCGCAAGATGGTCCAGTACGACTTCAGCGAGGAGGAGATCACCGAGGTGATCGCCTTCCTGGGTTGGGTCGGCAACATCGACACCAATGACTGGCCGCCCGAGCCGCCCCTGGCGCCGGAGCGTGTGGTCGTGAGCTCGGGGGGAGGAGCGGGCCCGGCCCTCGCCGACGCCCCCGAGGTGTTCGACTCCACCTGCAGTGCGTGCCACTCCGTGGAGGGTCAGGGAGGAAACATCGGCCCGGCTCTCGACACGGTGAGGGACCGGTTCGACGCCGACTCCCTCGACGCCTGGCTGAAGGACCCCCAGGCGGTCAAACCCGGCACCGCCATGCCGAACCTGCAACTCGACGACGCCACCAGAGCCGCTGTGGTCCAGTGGCTGCTGGGCCAGGAATGAGGGAACTCCGATGACCAACGCCGTCTATCCGAACTCCCGCAAGGTCGCCTGGACCTTCTGGGCCACCTGCATGGCCCTGTTCGTACTGCAGATCCTCTACGGACTGCTCATGGCCCTCCAGCACATGGGCTATGACGGTCTGCACGGGATCATTCCGTTCAACGCCGCCCGGGCCACCCACCTGAACACCCTGGTGGTGTGGCTCCTGGGTGGATTCATGGGCGCCGCCTACTGGATCATCCCCGAGGAGGCCGGGGTCGATCTGTGGAAGCCCAAGCTGGCCTGGCTCCAGTGGGGCTCACTCGTCGGTGTGAGCCTCATAGCCGTCATCGGGTTCCACCTGAACTGGTGGGAGGGACGCAAGTTCCTCGAGATCCCCCGTCCGCTGGACTATCTGGTCGTGGTGAACGTCCTGCTGTTCCTGCTGATCATCGGGATGACCCTGTTCTCGGGCAAGAGATTCACCACCACCGCCACGGTGCTGCTGGTCGGGTTGGTCTCGGCCGCCCTGCTGTACCTGCCGGGGATGATCTACTTCACCAACCAGACCCTCGACTCCTACTTCCGCTGGTGGGTCGTCCACCTGTGGGTGGAAGGCGTCTGGGAGCTGATCATGGGGGCGATCCTGTCCTACCTGCTGATCAAGCTCAGCGGGGTCGACCGGGAGATCATCGAGAAGTGGCTGTACATAATCGTCGGCCTGACGTTCCTCTCGGGAATCCTCGGTACCGGCCACCACTACTACTTCATCGGCAGCCCGAAGTACTGGCTGGCCATCGGCGGGATCTTCTCCGCCCTGGAGCCCCTCGCGTTCCTGGGGATGGCGCTCTACACCGTGGCCATCGCCCGCAAGAAGGGCACCAAGCACCCCAACCAGCTGGCCCTCAAGTGGACTGTCGGTACGGGCATCATGTCCTTCGTCGGGGCGGGTTTCCTGGGCTTCGCCCACACCCTGCCGCAGGTGAACAAGTGGACCCACGGCACCCTGGTGACCGCCATGCACGGCCACCTGGCCTTCTGGGGCGCCTACGCGATGGTGGTCATGGCCATGATCGCCTACGCCCTGCCGGAGATGACCGGGCGCAAGCTCTACACGGGGCCCAGGGGTGAATGGGCGTTCTGGACGTCGAATATCGCCATGATCGGGATGACCGGTGCCTTCGCCGTGGCCGGCATCGCCCAGGTGTACCTGGAACGCATCTCGGGGATGGACTTCCTCGACGTGCAGGACGAGCTGAAGGTTCACTTCTTCGGCCTGCTGCTGGCCGGGTTGCTGTTCTTCGTCGGGATC
>DRKF01000485.1 GCA_011051915.1 Acidimicrobiales bacterium
TCGAGGAACTCGACGAGGTCTGCCGCGCACTCCGGGCACTCGCCGACTGCTGAAAGCCGGAAGATCAGGCCACGGCCACCAACGTCGAGCCTCGGTTCCGGCGGTGCGGGAAGAGCGTTGGACCCCCCTTTCGACCCGGAAGAACATCCTGGTTCCAGGGCCCTACCGACTACCCGATATTGTCGCCAATGTGTTGCGTAGGAACCGTGCCAGACCGCCTGTCCTCGATCCCCTCGATGCCCTTTCGGCCGAGGAGTTCGTGGATCTCGCCTACCGGATGGTGTTGGGGCGTGAACCCGATCCGTTGGGGCGAAAGGCCCGCCTGGCGGAGTTGAAGCAGGGCCGCCTTGACCGGGCGGGCGTCCTGTCCTCGCTTCGGACATCGCCGGAGATGCGAGGTCTCGTCGATTCGGTTGGCAGCGCCATCCATCTCAGTAGGCGGATGTTCGTGCGATCCCTTCCCAGGGCGAACTCGATTCTCGATCTGGGGGGGGTAGACCTCGATGATCCACGCGGGGGCCTTGTCTCGCTTGGCTATCCATACCGGTTCGATTCGTTGACCGTGGTCGATCTGCCCAACGAGCTCCGACACGAGATATACCGGTCCTCCGAACGTGCTGAGTGCTTTGTGTCCGATCACGGTCCGATTCACTACCGCTATCACTCCATGGAGGACCTTTCGCTCTACGCCGACAGCAGCGTCGATCTGATCTACAGCGGCCAGTCGATCGAGCACATCACCCGACCGGCCGGAGAACAGTTGCTGGCGGAAGTGGGTCGAGTTCTGGCGCCGGGCGGCTGTTTCGCCCTCGACACACCGAACCGGGTCGCCACGGAGATCGAGCTGATGGGATCCGACCGGCAGTTCGTCGATCCCGATCATGAGATCGAGTACCGGTCGACCGAGCTGGAGGAGATGTTCGATTCGGCCGGACTGTGCGTTCTGCGACGGCACGGTCTCAACTGGCTGCCCGGAATGTGTGAGCGGGGGTCGCTCTCGGCCGAGGAGATCGCGGCGGAGCCCGGAATCTTCGACGAGGCCGACGAGTGCTACATCCTGGCCTACGTCGTCGGTGTCGAGTGAGCAGCCGGTGGTTGCGGGTGGGCCGTGAGTCATCTGGCGTGCTGAGGAAACCTCTGACGGCCTAGTCACGGCTTGGCTGGTGGTGCGCACCACCACCGAAATCCGGCATGATCATTCGGGGCCTCAGGAGGTGCTGGGTGATGGCCGAATCCGAGCGGACGACACTGGACGTGCATCCGCTCATGCTCCGGGGTCTGATGATCGCCGTGGTAGCGCCGGCGATTGGCATCGTCATCGACACGCTCATTCGGAGAAGCTACGACAGTGCTGCCCTGTGGAAGGACGCCATCTTCATGTTCGGTGCCGGGTTCGGAGGGGCCTTCAGCTGGGCGTGGCGTCCGGACAGTCCGAGGTTGCCGCGAAAGCCTGTCGCCACATCCGATGAACCGCGGACCCGAAGGCAGTGGTTGGCCGAGGAGGAGCGGATCGACCTGTTGATCGTCCTGGCGAGGTTTCTGTCCTTCGCGGGCCTGGTGGCAGCCTTCGTGATCCATCGACTGTGAAGGAGCCGGTGGTTGTGGACATCACAAACTGGGTCGGTGCACTGCGAGGGGGTCGGCGGTCTCACCTCGGGGTCCGGTGTGGATCCCGGATGGTGCGTGGCTATCTCCCGGCGGCGGTGATGGCGAAGGCCAGGACCAGGGCCTCGTCCCGCCAGGAGTCGTAGCGGCCCGAGGGTCCCCGGTGGCCGGCTCCCATCTCGGTGCGCAGCACCAGGTTGTTCGGTCCGTGGCCGACGTCACGGAGCTTGGCCACCCACTTGGCCGGCTCCCAGTACTGCACCCGGGGGTCGTTCAGCCCGGCGGTCACCAGCATCTCGGGGTAGTCGGCCCGGTGGACGTTCTCATAGGGCGCCCACTGCATCATGTAGGCGAACACCTCGGGGTCGGCGGGATCTCCCCACTCCTCGTACTCCACCACCGTGAGGGGGATCGTGGGGTCCAGCATGGTGTTCACCACGTCCACGAAGGGCACCTCGGCGACCGCGGCGGTGAACAGCTCGGGAGCCATGTTGAGTACCGCCCCGATGAGCAGACCCCCCGCCGAACCCCCGCGGACCACCAGGCGTCCGGGGTCGGCCACCCCGTTGTCGATCAGGTGGCGGGCGCAGGCGATGAAGTCGGTGAAGGTGTTGATCTTGTGTTCGAGGCGTCCCTCCTCATACCAGCGGCGGCCCATCTCACCGCCACCCCGCACATGGGCCATGGCGAACACGAACCCCCGGTCCAGCAGGCTCAGACGGGGGATCGAGAACCCGGCGGGGAGCACCACCTCGTAGGCGCCGTAGCCGTAGAGCAGGGTGGGGGCGGTGCCGTCGAGGGGGGTGTCGCGGCGGCGGACCATCGAAATGGGGACCTCGGTGCCGTCGGGGGCGGTGGCCCACAGGCGGGAGGTCACGTAGTCGTCGGGGTCGAAGTCGCCCAGCACCGGTTGCTGCTTGAGCATCTCGCGGTCCATGGTGTCCATGTCGATGGACCACACCGACGCCGGGCTCACCATCGAGGTGTGGGTGAACCGGAAGGAGGTGGTCTCGTACTCGACATTGTTGCCCGGACCGGCGTCGTAGACCTCCTCGTCGAACTCGATGGTGCGACGGGAGTCGTCGGCGAGGTCCCAGATGGTCAGCTCGGGCACCCCGGCCCTCATCCGGGTGATCACCATGTGGCCGGCGAAGGGCTCGACGTTCTCCAGGCGGGCCCCCGGCTCGTGGGGGATCAGCTCCACCCAGTTGGCCCGACCGCTGTCGTGCAGGGGCGCCTCCATCAGCCGGAAGTCGGGGGCCTCGTCGTTGGTCATGATCACGAAGCGGTCGCCCTGGTGCTCCACGTGGTACTCGTGGCCTTGGCGGCGGGGTTCGATCAGGCGGGGCGGGGCCTCGGCGTCGGCGGCTTCGATGACGTGCACCTCGGTCGTCAGCTTCGACCCGCTGGTGATCACGATCCAGTCGTCGCTGAGCGTGCTGCCGACGTCCAGCCAGAACTTCTCGTCGGGCTCGGTGAGGATCACCTCGGGCGAGTCGGTGTCGTCGACGTCGCCGACCCGGTGGCGCACCACCCGGTCGGGTCGCCAGGCCTCGTCGACCAGGGTGCAGAAGACCATCGTGCTGTCCGCCGACCAGGCCAA
>DRKF01000486.1 GCA_011051915.1 Acidimicrobiales bacterium
CACCTCCAGGGCGGCGGAGCGGGCCGCCACTCCCGAGGTGTTCACCACAACCGGTCCCCGGTACCCACCCGGGCACCGTTGACCCAGTCGGCGGCGCGCTGTCGGCCCCTTCCCTCGGGCTGGACCTCGAGCAGCTCCACGAACCCCTCTGCCGCGGTGACGAAGACTCGCCGGGAGGCGACCGTGAGGGTGCCCGGTGCCCCCGTCCCGCCGACCTCGGTCGGCACCGGGAACAGGTCCGAGGGGAGTTCGGCGAGATGGCGGGCCCGGTGGATCTTGAGTCGCGGGCCGGACCCACCCTTCTCACCGTCGCCACCGCCGTCGCCGGCCAGCCGGGTCCAGGCCCCACCCACCCTCACCAGGCGGGCGGCGACCTCCGCCGGCAACGCCCAGTCGATCCGGAGATCGTCGGAGGTCACCTTGGCGGCATAGGTGCTCTCGCCCACCTGGGCCGTGGGCGGGGTGAGGCCCGAGCTGAGCCGTTCGACCAGCAGCTGGGCACCCCGACGGGCCAACCTCGACTTCAGAGTCACGGTCGTGTCCTCGGACCCGATCGGCTCCGACTCACACGCGTACACCGGGCCGGTGTCCAGACCCCGCTCCATGGCCATGAGGCACACCCCCGTCTCCCGGTCCCCGGCCATGAGGGCCCTCTCGACGGGAGCCGCACCCCGCCACCGTGGCAGGAGGGAGAAATGGATGTTCACCATCGGAAGTCGATCCAGAATCCGGCCGGGGATGATTCGACCGTAGGCCACGACCACACCGAGCTCGGCACCCACCTCGACACTGGCGTCGAGGTCGTGGCCGACTTCCAGACCCAGCCCGAGGGCGGCGGCCTTGACCGGTGTCGGAGAGGGCCGCGATCTGCGCCCCCGACGCCGGTCCTCCCGGGTGATCACCAGGGGTATGTCGAATCCGGCGTCGACGAGGGCCTCCAGCGCGGGTACGGCCTCATCGGGGGACCCCATGAAAACCAGGCGCCGTGGTCTCTCCGGTGGTGGGGCGATCAGAACCATCGGTCGCCTCCACCGGGGGGCACGGACACCGGGTCGGTTCGGGTCAAGGCAGCAACAGGGAACCCACTCCGCCGGGACCGGAAGGCCGGGCCGTACATCGGGTCGGTTCGGGTCAAGGCAGCGACAGGGAACCCACTCCGCCCAGACCGGAAGGCCGGGCCGCACATCGGGTCGGTTCGGGTCAAGGCAGCGACAGGGAACCCACTCCGCCCAGACCGGAAGGCCGGGCCGGGGACTCGGTGAGTTCCCGCCAGGTTCGCAGCGCCTGCTTGCGGGTGGCCTTGTCGAGATGGTCCAGCAGCAGGATTCCGTCGAGGTGGTCGAGTTCGTGCTGGAAGAGTCGGGCCAGGAGCTCGTCGGCCTCGATGGAGACCTCGTTGCCGTCGAGGTCCAGTCCCCTGAGGTGGATGGTCTTGGGACGGACGATCTCGAATGACATGCCGGGCACCGAGAGGCATCCCTCGTTGTACACCCACTCCCCCTCGGACTCCTCGATCACGGGGTTGATGAGCGTGCGGGGACCCTCCCCCATGTCGTAGACGAAGAATCTCTTCTGAACACCCACCTGGGGCGCGGCCAGGCCGAGGCCCTCGGCACTACGCAGGACGGGAACCATGTCCTCGACGATGCGGGCCAGGCGACCGTCTATGTCGGTGACCTCGGAGGCCTGCTGTCGCAGAACGGGATCACCGAAGAGGCGGATCTGGTACGACATGGCCTCAACGATACCGCCGTGCGCCACGCAGTCCCCCAGTCGCCGGGGACCGGCCCGCCTCAGGCCCGGAGGGGGTCGACGGCGATCCGCAGCCGCCCCGGAGGTCGCTTCACACCCGTCAGAGCGGCGGACAGGGTGTGGTGATCGGGGGCCTTCACCAGCCATCGACCCTCGTCGGGCCCCATCACGGTCACCCCTGGAGGCGAGCCCAGCCGGGACACGAACTCCGGCGCCGCCGCTCCGGAGATCATCGCCAGGGCGACCGCCGGCGGGAGGGCCAGTTCAGTCCGCAACCGCAGCTCACCCGCCACGAACCGACCCGGATCGGCATGCAGCAGGGCGTCGATCACCGGGTGACGGGGTAGCCGGGTCTGAACCGCCACCCGCCCGCCGTTCTCCCGGGGTCCGACCAGTCGGGCGGCCCGGGCGACCAGGGCCATGGTCTCCTCCCCCGCCCGGTATCTCGGGGCCAGGAGCTCCTGGTCGAGATCCAGGAAGACCACCGTCTGGATACCGTCGGAAGGGTGGAGGCGGTGGAGCAGGGCCTCCGTTCCCACGTACAGATCGGCCGGGGGAACGGTTTCCGTGTCCGCCGTTATCTCCACCACCGGCCGACCGGCCAGGGCCTCGAGTTCGGTCACCACCCCGCTCACCCCGATGCGGGACCGACGGAACCGGGTCGAACCGCAGTGTTCGCACACCACCGGACGGCGGCTTCCGTCGACGGGGGAGACCAGATCCTCACCCTCCTGGGCCAGGGGACGGCCGTGATCGTCGGTGGCCAGCTCGCCACACCCGTCGCAGAACAGGATCCGGGCCCGTCCCTTGCGGTTGATGACACAGGCGACCTTCCGGTCGGAGGTCACGATGCGGGCCAGCCGCGGTGAGCACCACTGACCGGCGCGAGGGTCGTCCCTCCGCCGATCGATCACCTCCAGCACGGGCCAGCCTCGACGCTCATCGCTCCGGGAGGGCACCACCAGACGGGCCGTGTGCAGGGCGTCCAGGGACGGAACCGGGGAGGTCAGGACACAGGGGACTCCGGCCGTATGGGCCCGGCGGATCGCCACATCCCGCGCGTTCCACGTCGGAGCCGACTCCTCCTGGTAGGCCTCGTCGTGCTCGTCGACAACCACCACGACATCGAGATCTCCGACGGGGGCCCAGGCCGCCGACCGGGCCCCGACGGTGGAAACGCCCCCCGCCGAGAGAGCCCAGTCGTCGGGGTACATGGCGATCTCGGATCCGGCCCGGATCAGATCCCGTTTCAGAGCCCGGGCCCGGTCCACCGACGGCAACAGGATCAGGCCCCGACCCCTGGTCAGGGCGGTACGCACGATCTCGGTGTCCGACACCGAGGGCGGAGTACGGACGATCGACAGCCGGTGGCGTAGCGCCTCGCCGATCAACGGGTGCTCCACGCCACCGGCCGGTGAGGTCGCGGCCCGGGGCTCGACCCGACTGATGTTGCGGGGGGCGGTGGCGGTCCTCAGAAACCGGGGACGGGGACCGACCCACCGCTCGGAGGCCCATGAGGCCAACTCCACGATGGCGGAGGGGGGACCGTGACCCGATATGCGGGTGATCTCGCTGAGACCGACCCCTTGGGGAGGCTCCACCCCCACCGCGGTGATCCAGGCCCGGGTCCGGCGACCCCTCAGGGAGATCCGAACCACCCAGCCGACACCCACGTCGGGGTGGCGGGCCAGCAGCTCAACGGGAATCAGATAGTCGAACTCGCGATCGATGGCAGGCTCGTCGGGAAGAACCCGGACGACCAGCCCCCCGTCCGCGGGCTCGGGGTTCAGAGACCGAGAGCTGATTTGACCTCGTCCACCTTGTCGAGCCTCTCCCAGGGGAACAGCCCCCCGTCGGAGGAACGCCCGAAGTGGCCGTAGGCGGCGGTCGGCTTGTAGATCGGCCGGCGCAACTCGAGGTCTCTGAGGATCGCGGCCGGGCGCAGGTCGAAGATCTCGCGGACCGCGGCCTCGACCTTCTCCCGGGCGACGTTCTCCGTGCCGAAGGTCTCCACCAGTATCGAGACCGGGCGGGCCACGCCGATGGCGTAGGCGACCTGTACCTCGCAACGGGAGGCGGCTCCGGCGGCGACGAGGTTCTTGGCCACCCAACGGGTGGCGTAGGCAGCCGAGCGGTCGACCTTGGACGGATCCTTGCCCGAGAAGGCTCCTCCGCCGTGGCGGGCCATACCCCCGTAGGTGTCGACGATGATCTTGCGGCCGGTGAGACCGGCATCACCCACGGGGCCACCGATCACGAACTTGCCGGTGGGGTTGACATAGATGTCGAACTCGTCGTCCCGGTACTGCTCGGGTACGGCGGGCATGATCACGTGCTCGATGAGATCGGGGCGGATCATGGTCTCGCGGTCGATGCCCTCGTCGTGCTGGGTGGAGACCAGGACGGCCTCGAGGCGCACCGGGCGGCCGTCCTCGTACCCGAAGGTCACCTGGGTCTTGCCGTCGGGGCGCAGGTAGGGCACCGCACCCGAGCGCCGGGCCTCGGTGAGAGCCTCGGCCATGCGATGGGCCACGTGGATCGGCAGAGGCATGTACTCCTCGGTCTCGTCGCACGCGTATCCGAACATCATTCCCTGGTCGCCCGCCCCCTGGCGGTCGAGGGGATCGGACTCGCCGGCGGTACCCGAGCGGACCTCCTCCGAATCGTTCACCCCCTGGGCGATGTCGGGGGACTGTTCGTCGAGGCTGACCATCACCCCGCAGGTGTCACCGTCGAACCCGAGGGCGCCGCGGTCGTAGCCGATGCCGACGACGGTCGACCGGACCACCTTGGGGATGTCGACGTAGGCCTCGGTGGTGATCTCGCCGGCGACGACGACGAGGCCGGTGGTGACCAGGGTCTCGCACGCCACCCGGCTGTGGGGATCCTGGTCGAGGAGCGCATCGAGGATCGAGTCCGAGATCTGATCGGCCATCTTGTCGGGATGACCCTCGGTCACCGACTCCGAGGTGAAGGTCCAACGAGTCACTTGTTCTCCTGCCCATCAGGTGAGGCTGACGGTGCCCGGGCACCACAGCGGCTTGTTCAAACATTACGTCGCGGCGAGAACCCTCAGGGCCATGGGAGGTCCGGTGGGGCTGCCGTCGTCCCCATCGGCACGAGGGGAACCGGTTTGTAGGTCGGCAGCCGCACCATTCACCCGGGCCACGAGCAGTGGCACCCCTGGGCGGCAGCGGGAACCGAAGGGTTCCCGTCCGATGCCGTCGCCCCCGAGGGGGTTGAACGACCGGTCGACCGGGTCACCGGACAGCCGTCGGCGTGGGAGCTCTGCCGTCGGGTCCGAGCCGGGCTACTTCTTGTCGCCGGTCAGGACCGACAGTACGGGATCACTGCCATCGGAGTTGTCGGCGTCGGGTACCAGTTCCTCGGGGTCGATGCGCTCGTAGCCGATCTTTCCCTCGGCGATCTCCTCGAAGGCGATCGACAGCGGCTTGCGGGCCGTGGTGCTCACCTGGGGAGGAATGGCCTTGCCGATTCCCTCACCCAGCTGGTTGAAATACGAGTTGATCTGCCGGGCCCGGCGGGAGGCCAGGGTCACCAGGGTGAACCGGGAGTCCACCCGGGACATGAGATCCTCGATGTTCGGCGTTACGAGGGCGTTCTGCTCTTCGGCCATGGTTGTCTCCCGGTGCTCTCGGATCTGGGGGTGAGGTTGGGTGCCCCGGCCGGACCCCCTGTCACCACCGGTGTTCGGGGTCGAACCGACGTTCGAGTCTAGCAGCGGGACGCGGCGATCCCCGGGGACGCACCGGTCCGAATGATCCGCGGCACGGCGCCGGGCCACGATGGCGCGATGCCTTCATGCCGCCACACGTTCACGCCGTCAGGTCAGTCCGGGCAACCGGCGTCCCGGCGGTGGCGCTCCCTGCGATCCTCGATGAACGCCTGGACCTCGGTCACCGCGCGGTCGAGGTCGTCGTTGATCACCACCAGATCGGCCAGTTCCATACCCAGGGACTCCTCGGCGTCGGACTTGGCCAGTCTCTTGGCTATGTGGGTGTCGTCGTCCCCACGGTGGGCCATGCGCCGTCTCTGTTCCTCACGGCTGGGGGGAAGAACCAGGATCACCGCGGCCTCGGGATCCACCTGCCGCACCTGTATGGCCCCTTGGACGTCGATCTCGAGGACCACGTCCATGCCCTCGGGCACGTCGGGACGCGGAGTTCCGTAGCGGTGTTCGAAGAACTGGTTCCACTCCAGGAATCCGCCGGCTCTCAGCCTCTCCTCGAACTCCTCGGGGGTGACGAACCGGTAGGCCTCCGGCGACTCCCCACGGCGACGGGGCCGCGTCGTCCACGACCGGCTGAGCCACAGCCGCGGATCCCGTTTCAGCAGGGAGTCCACTATCGCTCCCTTGCCCGCTCCACCGGCGCCGCTGATCACGATCGTCAGGGGCCGGCAGTCCTCAGCGGTGCTCACCGAAGAGTTCCAGCAGCTTCTCCCTCTGGGTGCTTCCCAGACCTCGGAGTCGGCGGGTCTCGCTGATACCGAGCTCCCCCATCGTCCTCTTGGCCTTCACCTTTCCCAGCCCCGGGAGTGACTGCAGCACCGACTGCACCTTGAGCTTGCCCACCATCTCGTCGGAATCGGCCAGATCCAGGAGTTCGGGGAAGGTCATGATCCCCATCTTCAGCTTGTCCTTGATCTCCGCCCGGAGCCGACGGGCCTGAGCCGCCTTCTCCAGCGCCGCCTGTCGCTGCTCTGGTGTGAGCGATGGGGGTGTCGTCATGAGACCACGATACTTCAAAGTCCCCGAACTCCCCCGGGGTTCTGCCGCCGGTGAGGGCCGGCACCGTCACCGGGGTGAGATCCCCACCGGAGCCCGGTGGTACGACCTCAGTCCGCCAGAGCGGCCTCCACCTCGGCGACCACCCTGGCGGCGGCGGCCGCGGGGTCCTCCGCCGCCGTCACCGAACGGCCGATGACCAGCATGTCGGCCCCGGCCTCGACCGCCGCCCTGGGGCTCGAGACGCGGGTCTGGTCGTGGGAGGAGTCGCCCTCGAGGCGAATTCCGGGCACGACCATGCGGAAACGTGGAGCGTACTGGCGGGCCTCGTGCACGTCGGATGCGGCACAGATGATGCCCCCGCAGTGGCCCTCCAGCGCCGCCTGGACCCTCTTGGAGAGGATGTGTGACGGGGCGGTGTCGTCGCTGGTCAGCACGGTCACGGCCAGGGCCGTGGGCGGGGCCAGGCCGGCCTTCTCGGCCCCGTCGGCCAGGCCGGTCACCCCCGCCCTCAGCATCTCGGCGCCGCCGAAGGCGTGGAGGGTCAGGTAGTTGACCCCCAGGGCCCCGAGAACCCGTGATGCCTTCTCCACCGTGGTGGGGATGTCGTGGAGCTTGGCGTCGAGAAACACCTCGAAGCCCATGTCGGCCAGGGCTCCCACCGCGTCGGGTCCGTTGGCGCTGAACAGCTCCAGGCCGATCTTGGCCACCCCGAAGTAGGGCTTCAGTTCGCGGGCGATGCGGGTGGCGGCCACCAGATCGTCCACGTCGAGGGCCAGGGCCAGGCGGTCACGCACGTTGGTGACTACCTCGGACTCGGCGACGTCAGTGCTCATGTGCTGCTCCGATGATCTCGCTCACCCGACCTACCCCGTGTGTCTCACACCAGGTGGTCAGCTCATCACTCACAATGGTAGATGCCCGGGGGTCGGCGAATGTCGCCGTTCCGACCTGAACCGCCCGAGCCCCGGCCATGAGGTACTCCACGGCGTCCCGGCCCGAAGCGATACCCCCCACCCCGATGATCGGAACCTCGGGTCTCCTGGCGTGGACCTCGAACACGTTTCGGACCGCCACCGCCCTCACGGCCGGACCCGAGAGGCCGCCGCCCCCACCACCGAGGAGCGGACGGCGGGCCTCGGTGTCGATGACCAGCCCCATGAGGGTGTTCCCCAGGGTGACGGCGGAGGCCCCGGCCCCCATGGCGGCATCCACGATCGGGACCAGGTCGGTGACGTTGGGGCTCAGCTTCGCCCAGACGGGCAGACCTCGGCCGCGGACCTCGGCCGCGCACACCCCCACCACCGCCGCGGTCATGTCCGGGTCGTGGGCGAAGATGCGGCTGCGCTCCTCCAGGTTGGGGCAGCTCACATTCACCTCCAGGGCCACGACACCCTTCCCGGCTCCCGGCTTCAGAGCCACTACGGAGTCCCCGGACCCCGAACCCGGAGCGGCGGCGCCCTCGCCGACTCCCG
>DRKF01000487.1 GCA_011051915.1 Acidimicrobiales bacterium
GGCCGGAAGGGTCGCCTTGACCGTGGGATTGTCGGCCACCTCGCGGAGGGGGACGGCCGCACCTATACGCAGTGCTCCACCCGGGTCCGACTCCTCGATGGCCGCCAGTTCGGGAATGTGTCGCAGCGAGACCAGAGCCGGGGGAACATCCTGTCCGCCCCCCGGGACACCCGGGCGCATCCTCACCATGATGTCGGTGCCACCGGCGATGGGTAGGGCTCCGGGAACCGAGGACAGGATCTCCACCGCCTCGGAGACCGATCGGGGCATGTGGTAGCGGGGGCTCATGGGGCGGTCACTCCACTGTCTCGCAGGGCGCTGATCTGTCGGTGGTCTGGTGGAGGCTCACACCGGCGCCGGGCGTCGGGGGCATGTGGTAGCGGGGGCTCATGGGGCGGTCACTCCACTGTCTCGCAGGGTGCTGATCTCCGAGGCGTCGAAACCGGCTTCGGCCAGGACGGATTCGGTGTGCTCCCCGTAGCCGGGGGCGAAGGGCAGCTCACGGTCCCGGGCGTCGAGGGACTCCAGATCCACCGCCGGCGGCGGAAGGCGCACCGTCCGCCCGTCGGGGGTGAGGGTCCGGGTGGCCTTCTCCCTCACGAAGGGCAGGTCCGGAACCTCCTCGATCGGTGTGATGGGCGAGTTCGGGATAGCGGCCCGCTCCAGGACCGCGCTGATCTCGTGGCGACGGAAGCGCGAGGTGACCTCGGCGATCAGGGAGTGGAGATCCTCCTGATGGAGCCGTCGCCCCTCGTTGGTGGCGAACCTCTCCTGATCCAGCCCGGCGAACTCGGGCTCGGCGACCAGGCGGCGCCACTGGTGGTCACTGCCGATGGCCACGTACACGTAGCCGTCGGAGGTGGGATAGGCGTTCACGGGGATGAACTGGCGATGGCGGTTGCCGTTGCGGCGCAGTTCGGAGGGATCGCTCCCCATGTCGAGCAGGGGTGTGAACGTCTGCAGCCACGAGGCCGCCACCTGGGCCAGGGACACGTCGATCATCTTCCCCTTCCCGGTCCTCTCCCTCTCCAACATGGCCAGCAGCACCTGGGCGAAGACCTCGTCACCGGCCTTGAGGTCGGAGATCGGGGGACCGCACTGGGTCGGTGGTCCGTCGCGGTCGCCGGTGAGGTCCATGAATCCGCAGAGGGCCTGGATCACGGGGTCGTAGCCGGGAACGTCGGGATGAGCCGTCCCCATGGCCGAGACCGAGCACCAGATGAGCTCGGGCCGCAGGGCCGACAGGGTCGCGTAGTCGACTCCGAGGGTGCGGTGTCGGGAGGGCATGGTGTTGGTGCAGAACACGTCGGCGTCGAGCCCCTCTATCAGCCGGTGCAGTGTGGCCCGGCCCTCGGGGGCCTTGAGATCCAGGGCGATGGCCTCCTTGCCGACGTTGGGAGCCACGTAGTAGCTGTGGCGGTCCTCCCCGGCCACGGGGCGCCCTATGTAGCGGTTCGGGTCGCCCTGGGACTTCTGTCCGGCCCGCGGGGTGGACTCCACCCTTATGACCCGCCATCCGAGGTGAACGAACCTCAGGGTGCCGTAGGGGAGGCTGAGGGCCTGTTCGAGGCTGATCACGACAGGGCGGCGGTCCTGGTCCATGGTCAGAACCGGATGGGTTCACGGTAGGAGCCGTACACCTCGCGCAGGGCCCCGCACACCTCTCCGACCGTGGCGTAGATCTCCACGGCGTCGATCACGGCCGGCATGACGTTGTCGCCCCGGCGGGCCGCTTCGCCGACGGCGGCCAGGGCCCGGGAGACGGCCTCCGAATCCCGGGAGGCCTTCACCTCGGCCAGGCGCTTCTGCTGGGCCCGGGCCTCCTCTTCGCGGTAGGGGTGCATCTCCACGTCCCGTTCCTCTTCCTCCTCGCGGTGGATGTTGACCCCTACCTTCTTGAACTCCCCGGACTCCAGTTGGCGCTCACGCTCGTAGGCCTGGAGGGAGACCTCGGCCTGGATCCTCCCCTCGGCGATGGCCGGGACGATCCCGCCCTCGGCGTCGAGACGGTCCATGACCTCGACCATGGCCTGTTCCATCTCGTTCGTCATGGTCTCGATGAAGTAGGAACCGGCCAGTGGATCCACGGTGTCGGCCAGGCCCACCTCGTGGATCAGCAGTTGCATGGTCCGCAGCGAGATCTTGGCGGCGTGCTCGGTGGGGATCGTGTACGCCTCGTCGTAGCTGCACAGGGCCATGGTCTGGGTGCCGGACAGGGCACTGGCCAGGGCGTAGTAGGCGCCCCTCACGATGTTGTTCTCGGGCTGTTCGATGGTCAGACCGCCGCCGCCCCCACCGGCGATCATCCTCATCTGCATGGCCTTGGGGTCGGTGACCCCGTACCTCTCCTTGAGGATGCGGGCCCACAGCCGCCGACCGGCCCGGAACTTGCAGACCTGCTCCCACATGTTGCCGAACAGGTCGAAGTTGAAGGTGAGCCCGCGGGCCACCTTGTTGGCGTCGAGGCCCCGCTCCAGGGAGCGTTCGAGGTAGGCCCGGGCGATGGCCAGGCCGTAGGCCATCTCCTGCACCGGCGTGGCCCCCGATTCGCGAATGTGGTAGCCGCACACGCTCACGGGGCTGTACCGGGGGGCGTTCCGGGCGCAGAACTCGATGGTGTCGCCCACCAGCTTGATGGACTCCTCCACCGGGAAGATCCACGTGCCCCGGCCGACGAACTCCTTGAGGATGTCGTTCTGGGCGTTTCCCCGCAGGGTGGCCAGGTCGTAGCCGCGCTTGCGGGCCATGGCGAAGTACATGGCCATGATCGGAACGGCGGCGCCGTTGATGGTGAGGGAGACGGTGATCTCGTTGAGCGGTATGTCGGCGAAGGCCTCCTCCATGTCGGCCAGGGTGTCCACCGCCATGCCGACCCTGCCGATCTCGCCCTCGGCCATGGGGTCGTCGGAGTCCAGGCCGCACTGGGTGGGAAGATCGAACGCCACGTTCAGCCCGGTGTTGCCCTGCTCGATCAGGAACAGGAATCTCTCGTGGGTCTCCGCCGCGGTCCCGAAGCCGGAGTACTGGCGCATGGTGAACGGACGCGAACGGTACATCAGGGGGTGGATACCGCGGGTGAAGGGGTACTCGCCGGGAACCCCGATACCGGTATCGCCCCCGGATTCGGCCAGGTCCTCGGGTCCGTAGACGGGCTTTATCTCCAGACCCGACTCCCAGACCACCCGACCCGGATCGGCGGTGCTCATCGGGCCACCTCCTTTCTGATGAAGTCGACGATGGTGTCGAGCGGCGTCCCGGTGGGGAACACACCCTTGAAACCCATCTCCCTCATGGCTTCGTGGTCCTCGGCGGGGATGTTCCCCCCGGCCATCAGCAGGACGTCGTCGACCCCCCGTCGGTGCAGCTCCTCCACCACCTTGGCGCCCAGTGGGAGGTGGGCGCCCGACAGGACCGACAGGCCGATGACCTGGGGATCCTCGTCCCGGGCGATGTGGGCGATCTCCTCGGGGGAGCAACGGAGGCCGGTGTAGATGACCTCCATCCCGGCGTCCATCAGGGCCCGGCAGATGATCTTGGCCCCGACGTCGTGACCGTCGAGACCGGGCTTGGCGATGAGCGCCTTGATCGGGGGGTTCGGGGGGTTCGGGGCAGCGGTCATCGGGTCAGTCCTCTGGCGATGAGGGCTTTGATCGGTGACGTCGGGGGGTTCGGGGCAGCGGTCATCGGGTCAGTCCTCTGGCGATACTGGTGCGGAGGATCTCGGAGGTGCCTCCGCCTATGAGGGTGAAGCGCACGTCCCGCAGGTAGCGCTCCACGTCGAACTCGGTGGAGTAGCCGTAGCTGGCCATTATGCGGGCGGCCCGGTCGCACACGTCGGCGGCGGTCTCCGATGCGAACAGCTTGGCCATGTCGGCCCGATAGGAGTTCTCCATGCCCTGCTCGGCCCGCCAGGCCACCTGGTACATGAGGCTGCGGGCGGCCTCCAGCCCGGTTCCCATCTCGGCCAGATGAGCCTGCACGGCCTGGAAGCGGGCGATCGGTTTCCCGAACTGGACCCTCTCGTCGGCGTACCGCACGGCGTCGGCCAGGGCCGCCTCACCGATGCCGATGGCCAGGGCGGCGGTCATCAGGCGTATCTCCACCAGGATCTCCCTCAGGGCCGGGATACCGGCCCCCCGGGGCCCCAGCATGGTGGTGGCGGGGGTGTCGGAGAAGAAGACCTCCGAGGTGAGCGAGGCCCTCACCCCCATCTTCTCCAGCGTCCGCCCGATCGTGAGCCCCGGGGCTCCCTTCTCCACGAGGAAGACGCTCAGCTCCCGGGAGTCCGGTTCCTCGCCGGTCCGGGCGAAGACGGTGAACATGTCGGCCACGGGCGCCGAGGTGATCCAGGTCTTCTGCCCGTCGAGGTACCAGATGCCGTCCCTCTCCGTGGCCCGGGTCTCCATGGCGAACAGGTCGCTGCCGGCGTCGGGCTCAGTCATGCAGATCGTGCCGACGACCTGCCCGGCGAGGGCCGGTATCAGGAGGCGCCGACGGATCTCCTCGTCGGCGAACCGGTGGACGAAGAACGTGCCCATCAGGGACTGCATGGCGCAGGTGGCGGCCACGGCCAGCGATCCAC
>DRKF01000488.1 GCA_011051915.1 Acidimicrobiales bacterium
ACCCGGGCCTGCGGTAGTTGCGCGGCAGCGGCCTCGGTGAGACCCACCTGGGCTATCTCCGGGGTCAGGAAGGTGACCCAGGGGACCGCGGTCGGGTCCCAGCGGAGGCGGCGGGCCCGGGCGAATCCGACCCTGAGGGCGTTGTCGACCGCCAGGCGGGCCATCGCCGCCGCGGCATGGGTGAACTGGGGGCCGCCCACGGCGTCACCCACGGCGTAGACGCCGGGCACCGATGTCTCCAGGGTCGGACCCACGGCTATCCAGCCGCCCGGGGTCAGGTCGATCCCGGCGGCGGCGAGTTCGGCCGGGTGATGTCCGGGACGGCGCCCCACCGCCACCAGCAGCCGGGCGGCGGATACCACCTCCCCTCCGGACAGCACCACCTCGACACCGTGCTCCGTCGCCCTCACCTCCTCGGCCGCGGTGCCGGTCCGGACATCCACACCGTTGCGTTGCAGGATCCGGCCCGCTATGTCGGAGGCGTCGCTGTCATCACGGGGGAGCAGGCGCGACAGAGCCTCCACCACGGTCACGTGCACCCCCTTGGTCGCCAGGGCCTGGGCCATCTCACATCCGACCGGCCCTCCGCCCAGGACGATCAGGGACTCGGGACGCTCCCGGAGATCGAAGAGGTTCTCATTCGTCAGGACCTCGACGGTGTCGATCCCCTTCACCGGAGGGATGGCGGCCCTGCTCCCGGGGGACAGGACTATCGCCTGGGCCGAGAGGCTCCGTTCACCGGTCCCGTACGTCCCCGCGGTCACCGCCACCTCACCGGGGCCGACCACCCGGCCCCGTCCGGTGACGACCTCGATTCCCTCCCGCTCCAGCACCTCGGCGGATTCGTCCGCCGCCACCCGCGACACGGTGCCGGCGACACGGGTCATCGCCGCGGCGAAGTCCGATTCCGCCGACAGGAGGGTCTTGGAGGGGATGCATCCGGTGAAGGTGCACTCTCCGCCGACGGCGCCGTCCTGCACGAGGGTCACCTCCGCGCCCCGGAATCGGGCGGCCCGGGCGGCGGCCAGCCCTCCCGAGCCGCCGCCTATGACTACGAGTCTTGGGGTCCGGGCCACTGCGGCTCCTCGGGAGTGATGATGCGGGTGGTGTTCAGGACGTGACACCGGACGTCCGGTCACGCCCCAGGAGAACAGCAGCCACCGGCCCAGGCTTCCCCTGCTCTTCGGCCCGGGACGCCCACGGCAGCCGGCACCGGGGGCACGGAGGTCAGCCCACTGCGGTTCCTCATGGCGGCTCGGCTCCGTCCGATGGGATCCCGATGGTGCGTCGGATGCTCGCAGGGACGCTCCTGCTCACCGGCGTGGTGCTGGGACAGTTCGGAGCGATGGGATGGTGGTTCGACCGCGAGGTCGCCGATTCCACCCGGGTCGCGGAGATGACGACGACCGTCCTGAGAGATCCCGAGTTCGCCGCCGCCGTGTCACCCCTGGCCGCCGGGAGAATTGTCGACGCCGTTCCCGAGATCGGAGCTGACGAGGAAATAATCGCCGACGCCGTCGCCGCCGCCCTCGACGATCCCGCGTTCACGTCGGAGTTCGCCGGTGCCATGGGCACCATCTACGGGGACGTGTTCGAGGAGGGAACCGACCCGGTCGTCGTCGATCTGTCCACGCTGGTGGAACCCACCGCCCGGGTCCTGGATCCCGTCGATCCGGGCCTGGCCGACTCGGTCCGACTGGCCGGGCTGACCCCGGACTCCCTGACCCTGACCGTGGACCCCGGGGACCTGCCCGATCTGAGCGGGCCCGCCGCGGTGGTCCGGGTGGCGTGGATGGTCCTGGCGGGCCTCGGACTGGCCCTCGTCGCCATGGGACTGCTGATCCACCCCCGAACCGCCCGGGCACTGCGGCGACTCGGCTTGCTGGTGACGGTCGGTGCCGCTCTCCAGTTCGGCTTCACCTGGTTGCTCACCGTGTACGCCCTTCCCCGTCTGCCCGACAACGGGGTGTTGACCGCCACCGGTGTCGTCCTGGACGTGGCCATCTCGGGCTGGGTCGTTCAGATCGTCGCCCAGGCGATCTTGGGCCTCATCGTGATGGTGGTCGGTCACCTCTGGCTGTGGGCGCCTCGCATGACGCGGGACCGGACCCGACCGCCCTCACCCCGCCCGGCAACGGCCGAGGTCCCCCGTCCGGCTCCCGGTCCGACAGACTGGAGCCATGTCTGAGGACCGTCACCTGGCCGACCTGTTCGCCTTTCTCGATGTGGCCACCTCTCCCCGCCAGGCGGTGGACGAGGCCGCCCGCCGTCTCACCGAATCGGGATTCGAGGAGATGGACGAGGCCGGCGCCTGGGAGGACACCTCCGGGCGGCGGCTGATCCGCCGGGGTGGCACCCTGGTCGCCTGGGCCGCCTCGGGGTCGTCACGGCCGGAGCCCCATTCGGCGTTCCGGCTGGTGGGGGCCCACACCGACAGCCCCGGACTGAGGATCAGGCCGATCCCCGACACCGGTTCCGCCGGCTATCGACAGATCGCGGTGGAGGTCTACGGCGGGACCCTCCGGAACTCGTGGCTGGATCGGGATCTGGGGATCTCGGGATCGGTCGTGATCGGTCGGGGCTCCGAGCGGCGATCCGTCCCCCTACGGATCGATCGTCCCCTGATGAGGGTGCCCCAGCTGGCGATACACCTGGACCGCGAGGTCAACAAGGGCCTGACCCTGGACCCGCAACGTCACCTCACCCCCGTGTGGGCCCTCGGTGATGTCGACGAGGGCGCCCTGGCGGAGTTCCTGGCGTCGGAGCTGGGTGTCCCCCGCGCCGATGTCCGGGCCTGGAATCTCGTGGCCCACGACGTCGCCCCCGCCGCCCGGCTGGGACGCGACCGGGAGTTCTACGCCTCGGGTCGCATCGACAACCTGGTGTCCTGTCACGCCGCCCTGACCGCTCTCACGGCGCCGCCGGTACCGACGGGGGCCTCCACCCCCGCGAGATCCGACGACACCACGGCCGTGGTCGTGCTGTTCGACCACGAGGAGATCGGCTCCACCTCCTACTCGGGGGCCGCCGGAGCCCTGCTCCCCTCCGTCCTCCAGCGTCTGGTCGCCTCCCGGGGCGGTTCGAGCGCTGATCTGCACCGGGCCGTCGCCGCGTCGTGGTGCCTGTCGGTGGACGGGGCCCATGCCACCCACCCGAACTACGTCGACCGGCACGAGCCCGGCCACCACATATCGCTGAACGGTGGTCCGGTCGTCAAGATCAACGCCAACCAGCGCTACGCGACCGACGCCGTCGGCCAGGCCCTGTTCGCCGACGTGTGTGAGCAGGCCGGGGTGCCCCTCCAGATCTACTCCCACCGCAACGAC
>DRKF01000489.1 GCA_011051915.1 Acidimicrobiales bacterium
CCCGACGTAGAGCATTGGTTGATATATGTGCATCACCACGGTCGATCCTCCCTACCGCTGGTTCGGCCCTGAGGGCCAGGTCCCATCATCCCCATGGGTTGTCCGATGTGTCCGAGCCCCATGCGCCCGATTCGGTTCCGCCTGCCGGCGGTACGGGTGGGCCGGCTTCGGGCGGCGCTTGGCCGCCGGGAACCGATCCCGACTCCTCGGGCGGCACGTCGACTGGTTGGGCGGTGGAGCGGCCCCTCGTCTGGGAATGGCGAAGTCGCGTGAGGTCCCTTCGACGTGGATGCGCTCCGGGGCCCCCCGAGCTTCGAAACACGATCTGCCAGCCCTCGTCCACCGGCAGCGGCTCGCTCAGCAACTGTTCGAAACGTTCACGGCGCCACTCGATGGCCAGGACCCCCGGTCGCGGTCGACGCACCCGCAGGATGTTCTCGCTGGAGGGCACCACATTGACCAGCTGGTAGCCCTCGCCGGGAAGCCGATCCACCGCCAGCTCCAGGGACGTCTTTCGCGTTCCGTTCACGGGGTCGCCCGCCGGGATTCCCTGGTTCTGGAGCCGGACAGACAGGTCGGACAGGCTGCCAATCCTCGCCCGACGCTTCAGCCAGTAGAGCAGGGCCGCCACGAGCAGCAGAAGCACCGCGACGGCCAGGATCGCCCTCGATCCGTTTCGCTCCCACCACGACGGAGGTCCGACCACCTCGAGCTGCAGGAACTCCGACGCCAGTTCGGTGCCGTCGGTGGTCACGAGGCGTACCGTCGCGTCAATCTCACCGAGCCCGTTGTCCTCACCGATCAGGACCGATCGCTCGGTGCTGGTGCTCCCGCTGTCCAGTGATATTGGGCCTCCCAGAACGGACAGGTTGGCGCCCTCGGTGACATCCCGGAGACTGATCCGGGCCTGGATCGGTGAGCCCTCGTTCCGGACCTCGATCCTGATGTTTACGGTGTCGCCGGGCCGGTGGGAACCTCCGTCGAGGATCAGGTTGGCGAAGATGGGCGCGTCACAGTTGATTACCGAATTCGCCGACCGGACATCGCCGCTGACGCCCGCCCCCGTCACCCGTCCGGTGACGGCGAACGAACCGCAGGCCTGTTCGGGAATTCGTATCCTTCCCGTGTAGGCCGAGGCGTCCTCCTCCCCGGGGAGCGGGGCCTGGAGGGAGATCGGCTGATCCTCGAATTCCTCACCCTGCACCGTGGCACTGAACTGGATGCCCCGCAGGGCTTCCGGATCGCTGATCACGCCCCTACGGGTGCTGAGTCTCACGGTGATGTCGACCTCGTCGCCCGGTCTGGGAAAGCTCGGCACCATGGTGATGGTCGACGACAACCGGCCCCTGAACAGAACCCTCGCGTCGACCAGTTGCTCGGCCAGGCCCTCGGGCGCCTTGAGCACCACCGTCCATTTTCCGGGCTTGGGATTCGACACACGCAGCGCCTCCACCGAGAGGTCACTGCCCACCCGCTCCACGTCCTGGTCGTCGAGTGTCCCCGAAGGCAGGGGAACGTTCTTTCCGTCGGGATCGATGTAGGTCACCTGCACTCGGGGATCCACTTTGGTGACCGTTATCGAGCCCTCGGTGGCGGTGACCGGAACCTCCACTGTGAGCCGTAGCGTCTCACCACCTCGGATCAACCCGCTCACCGGATCGGTCTGATTGGCGCAGGTCGCGCCGGCGAGGGCCTCGTTGAGCGCGTTGATCACGTCTCTCTGGGTCGCCACCACCCGCGCCGTCGGAACCGCGGCCTCGACGGCGCCGCACTCGGGGTTCGGGCCCGCTCCGCCTGCCGCGATGGCCTCCAGGGCAGCGGCATCGGCATTTCCGAAACCCAGGGGCCAGATCTGAACTCCCAGACGCCTCGCCTCGGGAAGAATCCGCTCGACCAGGGCGTTTCCGGCCTCTTCGGTCCTCCGGGAGGCCGTCGGGCCCCAACGGGCACTGTTCTCGACGTCGAGAACGCCATCGGTCAACAGGAAGACGATTCTCGAAGCGTTCTGATCGCCCGACTCCAGAAGGGCGATCGCGTCCTGCAGAGCAGTGGCCTGGTCGGTGTCGTTCCCTTCGTCACGCGCTCGACTGTGAATGAGTTCGGCGCAATCGGCGACGGCCCGTCGGGCCTGTGAATCGACTATCGGGAGTCGTTCGCAATAGACCCGCGCCACCACCTGTCCCGGGCCGTTCTCGCTGCCGAAACCGATGATGGTGTAGGTCGAGGTTTCGGAGAGATCGCTGAGAGCCATCAGTGCCGCGGCCTGCCGTTCGGCCTCGACATCGGCGTCACTCAACGAACCCGACTCGTCGACCAGAATCACGATGTCGGCAGAGTCGGAAGAAGCGTCCTCTGCTTGCCTGTAGGCGGAGGCTGATGCGGCCGGCAGGGAGGCGATCAGGGGTGCCAGGACGACCAATGGGATCCACATGACCCATCGCCGCCCCAGCCTCATGGCGAGGGAGCCTACGCAGGCCGGTCGGGAATCCGCAACCGAAACGGCCTGGTGGCCGGAGTGACACCTCTGCCCTTTCCATGGTTGTACGGAGAGTGGTGCATGCCACTCATAGCGTCGGAGTCATGCCGAATACGGCGCGCAGTGTGGTCACGATGCCCGATATGCGATCACTCAGGGTGATCGCCTCACTCTTCCGGAATGAACGTGTCAGAGCACAGGCAAAGCGATTGGGGGAGTGTGCGCTGTGATCCTCGTGTGGTGTGACACGGGCTGGCAACAGGGCCATGTGGTGCCGTGACCTTCTACAGAGGGCAGGTGTTGCCTCTAGTCGGCTGAGCGCCTGTCGGGGAGAGTGCCGTCGGACGGAACGTCGTTGTCCGATTCGAGGTGAATCCGACCGACG
>DRKF01000490.1 GCA_011051915.1 Acidimicrobiales bacterium
CATCCCACGTCGGCATGGTGCAGTGGGACACCCCACCGGAGGTGAGCATCGAGACCCTGGCCTGCGACAGCGGCTTCCCGAGTGGGGTGAGCTCCGTGGGCTCATTGGTGGTCCAGCGGTAGGGAGGGAATCCCTGCATGGCATAACGCCGGTTGAGCAGATCGACGTATCGGACCGGTTCCATCGGGCCAGCCTATTTCGGGACCGGCGACCGAGCACAGTTGAGGGCACACAGCGTGCCACGGGCCCGCCGTCAGCGGTAGGCGGTGTACTCCCGACCCATCACCTCGCGGGAGATGATGCCCTTCATGATCTCGGGAGTCCCGTCCCCGATCTCGAGCCCAATGACGTCGTTCATCCTCTGCATCAGGGGCAGGTCGCTGCCGTAACCCGGCCAGCCGTGAAGCACCACACAGGCGTGGATGGCCTCGGCCGACACCTTGGGTCCGTACCACTTGCACATCGCGGCCTGGGTGGTGTGGGGTTCACCGCTGTCGGCCAGCTCCATGACCTCATAGGCCAGCAGCCGGGCGGCGTGGACCCGGGTCAGGTGTTCGGCGATCTGGAACGCCACCCCCTCGTGACGGGCGATGGGTCGCCCGAACGCCTCCCGGTTCTTGGCGTACTCGACCGTCTCGTCCAGGGACTGGGCGGCGGCACCCACACAGGCCAGGGCGATGACCGCCCGGTTGAAATCGAAGGCCTTCATCGCCCCGATGAACCCGGTTCCCTCGGCCCCGATCTGGTGATCGGCGGGGATGCGGACATCATCGAAGTGAAGTGATCCCCGGCTGGTCATCCGACCTCCGGGCGACGGGTACACCTGGCGGCTGACTCCCGGAAGGTCCAGAGGCACGGCGAACAGGCTGATCCCCCTCGCCCCCTCCCCTCCCGAACGGGCGAACACCAGGCACAGGTCGGCATAGCCGGCGAAGGTGATCGACGCCTTCTCCCCGGTGATCACGAAGTCGTCGCCCTCCCTGACCGCCCGGGTGCGCAACCGCGCCGCGTCGGACCCGACCTCCGGTTCGGTGAGGGCGAAGGCGATCGTCGCCTCCCCCGACGCCACCGCCGGGAGCCACCGGCGCTTGAGCGACTCATCGGCTCCACCCAGCAGCATCGAGGCGATGGCGTTCAACTGGAGGAAGGAGGCCACGTTGAAGTCTCCGCGGGCCAGTTCCTCAGCGGCGATGCCGAGCTGCACGTAGGTGGAGGCCGAACCGCCGTACTCCTCGGGCACCGAGAGGCCCATGACCCCGATCTCGGCCAGTTCCCGACGCAGGTCGGCGGGGAACGGCTCACTCTGCCACCTGAGGTAGTCGGGCAGGAGTCTCTCCAGGGCGAACCGCCGGAACGTCTCCTGCAGGAGGCTGTCGGTCTCCGAAAAGTGCACTGGGAGTCCCCCCGGGTCGTGTCCGGGCCTCAACCTACCCACGGAACCCTCCTCGGACCCAGACGGCGGAGCGCCGCGTCTACCGCCGAGCCACGGCCCCGGTGAGGCGGGAGACGGCCTCGCCCACGATCTCCGGCGGTACCGCGATCGTCATCCGGGCGAATCCCGCCCCCTGACGCCCGAACCAGTGTCCGGGGCTGAGGGCCAGTCCGGCCTCGGTCGCCAGCCAGCCGGGCAGCTCCCGAACTCCGAGGTCCAGACCCCGCAGATCCAACCAGGCCAGGTAGGTGCCCTCGGGTTCGATCAACCCGATCGGGTCCGGGAGCCCGGATCGGAGAGCCTCGACGTTCTCCTCGATGAGCGCCAGGAATCGGGCGAACCACCGGCTCGCCGTCAGGTAGGCGGTTTCGAAGGCGGTGAGGGAGAAGACGTTGTTCCGCGTCAGGTGGAGCTGGGAGCTCCGGGCCTCGAATCTCCCGATGACCTCGTCCTCGGCGGCGACCACCAGGGTGTCGCAGACCCCGGCCAGCCCGAAGGTCTTGATGGGGCCGTGGGTCGCCGCCCAGCGACAGGCGGGAACGCCGGTCGCCACCCCGGCGAAGGGAACGAATCGCCGTCCCCCGAGGATCAGATCGGCGTGGATCTCGTCGGCGATCACGAAGACACCGTGGCGGGCGCAGATCTCGGCCACCGCCCGCAGTTCGGGCTCGCTCCACACCCGGCCCACGGGGTTGTGGGGGCTGCAGAGAATCATCATGGTGGTGTCGGGATCGGCGGCCCGGACCTCGAGATCGGCCAGATCCATCCGGTAGCCCTCGACGTCGAGCTCCAGGGGGCTGGCCACAACCCGGCGTCCGGCGTCGCGGATGAGGGTCTTGAAGTCGGTGAAGACCGGAGGCTGGATGATCACCCCCTGGCCGGGCTCGGTGAACTGCTCGATGAGGACCCCGATCGAGGTTCCCACGCTGGGGCTCACAACTGTTCTGAGGTCCTCCCCGCTCCAACCGTGCCGGTCGGCCATCCAGGCCCAGAAGGCCTCCAGCGTGGTTTCGGGCCGAACCTCGTATCCGTAGTGATGATCGGCGACCCGCTCGGCCAGGGCCTCCACCACCCCCGGCGGGGCCTCCACCGAGGGCTCGGCGATCCACAGCGGCAGCAGGTTCTCAGAGGTGCCGAACAGCCGGTCCAGGGTCTCGGGGTCGGTGGCCTGGGGCCTGGGGAGCCATCTCCGGGGTGGATTCGGACTTCCGGTGCCGTGATTCGATTCGACGTTCATCAATTCGAGATCGTACACAGCGGCAGGCGCGGGCGCGACACCCGACGGCTTCCGGTACCAGTACCGTTACCCCGTATGGGAAACAGGAGAAGGTCACACCGGCGATCGCGAAACGAAGTCCCGGCGGTGCGCCGCAGGAACCCCCGCCGGACCTCCGCCCCGGCAGGAGCGACGCTGCTCGCCCTGGCCCTTGTGGCAGCCGCCTGCGGTTCGGGGGGCTCGGACACCGTGGTCGCCAATTCCGACGATCTGAGCCACATTCACGATCTGACCTTCGACGAGGACGGGAATCTGCTGGTGGCCAGCCACCTCGGCCTGTGGCGGGTGGAGGGACCCGACCGGGCGGTACTGGTGGGGGCCCAACAGCACGACCTGATGTCGATGACCAGCGACACCGACGGCTCACTGATCGCCGGCGGTCATCCCGATCTTCGGCTCGACGACTTCCGTGCCGACGGCAAGCCTCCCTTCCTGGGTCTGGCCCGCAGCACCGACGGCGGCAGCTCCTGGGACGTGATGGGGCTCCTCGGCGAGGCCGACTTCCACGCCTTGGTACCGGCGGACGGCGGGCTCTACGCCGCCGGAGGTGCCGGACGGATCTGGCATCTCGACGCCGAGGGGAACTGGACCGAACTCGGGGAGATGCTGGCCCGGGATCTGGCCATCGACCCCGCCGATACAAGCCGCCAGATCGCGCCCGACTATGAAGGTGGAGTCTGGACGAGTTCCGATGGCGCCGCCAACTGGACACAGATCGACGATGCCCCCGCCCTCGTCGAGATCGAGTGGCTCGAGCCCACCCTGATCCTCGGTATGGACGAGGAGGGGTCGGTGTGGCAGGCGGAATCTCCCGAGGGGCCCTGGGAGACGGTCGCCACCGGACCGGCGGGGGTGGAGACATTCTGGGTCGACCCCAACGGCTCCTGGTGGGTCACGGTCGAGGGTGACGCCATTTCCCGCAGCGATGACCGTGGTGCCACCTGGCAGACCGTCTACTCACCGCCGCCCGCCCCCCGTTAGTGCCCGGAGATCCGCTGCCGGCACCCTCCCGTGGCCGGGGCCGCCACCTAGGTGCGAAGGGCCTCACAGCCGCGGCCGCTGTGCCGCCGATCGCCTGGACGTGGCGACACCTCAGCTCATACCGGTGAGGACCAGCAGTAGAGGATGTCGGGCTGCCCCTCCTCGTTGTCCCCCTCGGTCCGATCCACCTCCACGAATCCGTGGGTCTCGTAGAAGCGGTGAAGGGCCCGTCGGATCTCGGCACCTGCGTCGCCCCTCATGGCTCGGCCCCCGACATGGTGGGATGATGGCCCCTGGAGGGCGGCTTCGTCGAGAGATTTGGCCGCCGGCCTCAGGTGCCGTTCGGAGTCACCTCCCAACGGGTCGGTCCGTCGTCGGGCTCCGGGCGGTAGGCGCAGCGGGTCCCGGTTCTTATCGAGCGGTCCAGATGGGCGGCGGTCAGGGGCGCCACACCGCCCAGTCGGCGGATGGCGTCCCTGATCCTGGCGCTGACCGCCTTGCGCGCCCGCTCCGCCGGAACGGCGCCGTCGATCCGTAACCGGCCGCCCAGGCCCGTCACCCGCCGTACCTCGCCGAGCAGCTGTTCCCGCTCGTCCCGCAGCGAATCGACCCGGGCCAGGTCGGCGTCGGACTCGGCCTCGTCGATCTCCGAATCCAGTTCATCGAGACGGCGCCGGTACGCGGCCAGGGCCTGCCTGTCGGCGAGTTCCCCCGAGCTACCCTCTCCCGCCGCCAGCCCACCGGCCAGTTCCAGGGCCGGGATGTCCCGACCCGGGTTGGACAGCAGCGCGGCCAGGTCGGCCAGACCCTTGACGTGGGGCACGCTCGCCTGCTCCGACCCCCAGGTCAGGGTCCACACCCGGCCCCGCCGTTGCAGGCGGGCGATGTCGGCACCGTCGGTCGGCGAGGGGGCGGCACCCGACTCCCCGCGGTGACGATCCAGGTCGTCGAGGGCCCGACGGCTCCTTTCCTCCCAGACGACGGCCCCGACATCACGCGCCATGCGCGTCGCCTGTTCCAGCCACGAGCGGGCCTTGTCGCCGTCACCGAGAACCGCCGCCAGTATCCCCGCCGTGTGGGCGAAGGGGCCGGCGAAGGCGACCATCGCTCCGTTCATCCCACACCCACCGATCAGCGGCTCCACCACCTCCAGGAGGGAACGGCTGAGCTCGACGTCGTCGAGGGCCACAGCCGCCTCGGCCAGGTGGGAAACCAGTACCGAGGCCAGATAGGAATCCTCGTGTCTCCAACCCCCCGCCTCGGAGACCATGTTCACCTCCTGTCGCGCCCGCCGGGTGTCCCCCGCCTCGGCCATGGCCCCGGCGGCCACCGCGTGGGCCAGCAGAGGGGCACCGGTCCACCAGGAGACCGCGTCCTCGCCCAGGGTTCTGAGCTCACCGGGATCGCGACGGGCCCGGGCCAGGGCCACCCTCTGGGACATCAGGACGTTGCCGGTGTCGGGTTCGTGGATCGCCTCCCCCAGATCCGCCGCCGACCAGATGAGTTCGTGGGCCCGGTCCGTGTCGCCCTCCAGGAGGGCCAGAGCGGCCCGACGGGTCTCGATCATGTAGCGGTCGTGGGGCTCACCCCTCTCGGAGAGCACGTTGAACCAGCGCTCCAGGACCGGTCGGAACCGCGGGGATCCCGATTCCAGCAGCCCGTTGGCCTCCAGCAGGAGACCCTCGGCGTACCGGTCGGTGTCACCCAGACGGGCTCCCACCTCGGCTATCTCCCGACCCAGCTCGGCTCGCTGGGCTCCCGTTCCCGGACGCCACAGGGTGTCGTGGCGGGCCAGCAGGCACTCCAGGAGGGTTCTGTCGTCGCCGCTGCGGCGGCCCAGTTCCAGGGCCCTCTCGCTCAGGGGACCGGCTCGGGCCCGGTCACCGGCCACCGAGTGCTGCCACTCCCGGGCCAGCGCCGCCGTGACCCGGGCCTCGGCCACCGGTTCGATCCCCAGTACCCCGGCGAGGGCCTCCTCCAGCTGGGAGATCACCTGTCCTCGGGGAGCGGCGAACTTCGACCCCAGTCTCTGGACCGCGAGGGCGACCTCGGCCCGGCAGACAGGGTCCGGTGCCCGGGCCGCGGCATCCCTCAACAGGGCCCGGGCGGCGTCGGGGTCGCCCGAACGGGCCCGGTTGTCCGCCTCCTCCATGAGTACCTCGACGTGGGTGGCGGGATCGAGTTCGGAGCCTGCCGCCGCCACGGCGTGACGCAATCGGCGCAGGTGGGCCGCCGCCTCCCGGAAGGCCGACCGGCTCCGCTCGTCCCGAGCCGCCCGGCGGCACCACGACAGAGCCCGGGTGGGGTCCCCCGCCTCGAGCCCCTGCACCAGATGGCCGGCTATGTCGCCGGGAACCACGGGGAACCCCCGCTCCACCCGGTCCACGAGGGCGTCTCCCACCGCTCCGTGAAGGATCGGCCGTCGCGACGCCTCCATCTCCCGATAGAGGACCTCGCGGAACAGATCGTGAGTGAAGCGGAACTCACCGTCGTGGGCCGCCCTGACCAGACCGGCGTCGACCGCAGGCCCCAAGTCGGCTGCCACCTCCCGGGGTGTCCGTCCCACCACCGCCCCGACCACATCGGTGAGGATCCGGTTGCCGACCACGGAGGCCACGTCGAGGGAGCGTCGGGTGTTCGCGGGGACCGACTCCAGCCGGCGGGCCACCGCGGCGGTGACGACCACCGGAAGATCGTCCTCCTGGGTTGTGGCGAGTCGGGCCAGTTCCTTGGTGAACAGGGGATGACCGCCGGTCCGTCGGTGCATGTCCGCGGCCAGGGCACGAGCCGTGTCCGCGTCGGTGACCGTGGCCAGGAGGTCCTCGGTCTCCGCGATGCTCAGCCCGGTGAGGTGAATGTGCTCCACCTGGGAGTCGAGGCGGGCCAGGCGCTCCCCGGTCTCGGGTTCGAAGTCGTCGTGACGGTGGGAGCCCACGATCGTCAGACCGACCGGTCGATGGGCGCCGATGGCGTACTCGAGGAGATCCAGGGTCGAGGGATCGGCCCACTGGAGATCGTCCAGCACGACCACCACCCGGCGTTCCCCGGCCAGGTTCTCCAGCCATCTCACCGCCGCCTCGAGCAGGAGCAGGCGCCGGGTGTCGGTGTCGCCGTCGGAGTAGGCGACCTCATCACCGGCGGGACCCAGCTCGCGGACCAGCACCGACAGCAGATCGGTGTCGACCCCGGCCGCCGCCCGGGCCTCGGTCTCACCCACCTCCCGGGCGATGTCTCCGAAGGCCCTCATCCAGGGCCAGAATCCCGGCGCCCCCCGACCCTGCCAGCAGGTGCCCCAACCCACGACGGCGCCCTCGGCCCCGGCCGCGGCGACCGCCGCCCGCAGCAGCGACGTCTTGCCGATACCCGCCTCGCCGCTGACCATGATCGACGCCCGCCCGGCGGCACCGGACCCCACCATGGCCGCGCGCACAGCGCTCAACGGCTCGACCCGCCCCACGATGGTGCCTGTTTCCCCCTGCGCCATTCGCTCTCTTCTGTCGATTACGAGAACTGCCAGATCGATTCTGGCGGAAAAACCCGAAATCTGGCGCCTTCAGGATGACATTCATCCAAGCCGAGGAGCAGCCGATGTCGTTCGACCCCGAGCAGTACAAGAGAACCACCCGTAGCCAGTGGGAGGACTACGCCGCGGGCTGGGCCGCCTGGGCCCCCCTTCTGGAGTCGTGGCTGGGTGACGCCACCGAGACGATGCTGGACATGGCCGGAGTCGGTGCCGGCAGCCGGGTCCTGGATGTGGCCGCCGGGGCCGGAGGCCAGAGTCTCGCCGCCGCCCGCAGGGTGGGCCCCGACGGTCATGTTCTCGCCACTGATCTCTCCCCGACAATCCTGACCCATGCCGCCAAGGCCGCGGCCGAGGAGGGTCTCACCAACCTCAGCACCCGGGAGCTCGACGGCGAACGCCTCCATGAGCTGGCTCCGGCCTCGTTCGACTCCGCCATATCGCGTGTCGGGTTCATCTACTTTCCGGACCGGGCCCAGGCCCTGGGCGGTATCCACCACGCCCTGAGGGACGGAGGCCGGTTCGCCACGGTCACCTACTCGACGGCCACCGCCAACGAGTTCTTCTCCATCCCGGTGTCGATCATCCGCGAGAGAGCCGAGCTGCCTCCTCCCGCCCCCGGTCAGCCGGGCCCGTTCAGCCTCGCCGATCCCGAGGTGCTCGGATCCGAACTCCGGGCCGCCGGTTTCGGTGACATCCAGGTCGAGGTGGTGGACGCCCCGGTCCTGCTGCCGTCGGCGGCGGAGTGTGTGAGATTCGAACGGGAGTCCTTCGGGGCTCTGCACCAGATGCTGGGCGGATTGGACCCCGACGCCCGTGAGGACGTGTGGATCGAGATCGAGAAGGCTCTGGGCAAGTTCGAGACCTCCGAGGGATTCGTCGGTCCCTGCGAGCTGGTGATCGCCGGGGCGACCCGATGAGCACACCCGGTGAGTTCCGGGTGACGGCGGTGCAGGCGACACCCTGCTATCTGGATCGGGAGGCGACCCTGGCCGTGGCGAGCGAGCACATCGACCGGGCCGGGTCCGAGGGCGCCGATCTGGTCGTGTTCCCCGAGTCCTTCGTTCCGGGTTATCCCGACTGGGTGTGGCGCCAGAATCCGTTCAGCGACGGTGAGTGGTACGCCCGCTTCCAGAGTCAGGCCGTGGACGTGAACGGACCGGATCTGGACCCGGTGCGGGCGGCGGCGGAGTCGGCGGGGGTCTGGGTGGCCCTGGGAGTCACAGAGCGGACCCCGTCGGGAACGCTCTACAACGCGGTCGTCTACATCGACGACACCGGTGAGATCGCCGGACTGCACCGCAAGCTGGTGCCCACCGGGGCCGAACGGTTGGTGTGGGCCAACGGTCAGGGACCGATGCTGACCGTGGTCGACGTCGGCGGAGTGAAGGTGGGTTCGCTCATCTGCTGGGAGAACTACATGCCCCTGGCCCGGGCGGCCCTCTACGAGAGAGGTGTCGATGTGCTGCTGGCCCCGACATGGGACAACAGCGACGAGTGGGTCCCCACCCTGAGGCACACAGCCAAGGAGGGGCAGATCTTCGTGGTGGGGGTGACCGCCTTCATCCGGGGTTCGGACATACCACGGGACCTGCCCGGAGCCGCAGACATCTACGGCGGCGACGATGACCTCCTGTCACGGGGGAACACCACGATCGTCGCCCCCGGGGGCGGGATCCTGGCCGGACCCCTGATCGGTGAGGCCGGCACGGTCACCGCCACCCTGGACCTGGGCCGGATCGCCGCCGGAAGGCGGGCCTTCGATCCCACCGGCCACTACGCCCGACCCGATGTCCTGCGTCTGAGTGTCAACACCGGTCCCCGGCCCTGAGTCCCCACCGGTGACCGTCAGATGCCGGGACTGCCCAGGACCACCACCCACAGCCAGCCCAGGGCGAAGGAAGCGGCGACCATCCCGAGAACCACCAGGCTCCGGGGGTCGACCAGGTATCGGATCAGGCGGCGTCCGTCGATCGCGGCCCGGTTCTCCGCCACCCACGACCACACTCGCCTCAGGGCCGGAGGGATCCGCGAGGGCCGCAGGCGGGCGCCGAAGGAGTTGGAGAGGACCATGGTCACCGAGGTGATCATGGCGATCATCGCCCACACCGGGCCGACGACCCCCGTGACCGCCAGCGGTACGCCCACCCCGTTGAACACGAAGGCTATGGCCAGGTTCTGCTTGGTCTTGCGGTAGCTGTCGGTGGCGATGTCGTGGGCATCGGCGACGCCGGTCAGCCGGCCCGATATCAGGACGATGTCACTGGACTCGATGGCGATGTCGGTGCCGGCCCCGATCGCCATCCCGATGTCGGCCTGGGTCAGGGCGGGGGCGTCGTTGATGCCGTCGCCGACCATGAGCACCCGGTGACCCTCCGACTGCAGATCACGCACCGCCTGGGCCTTCTCCCCGGGGAGCAGACCGGCCCTCACGTCGTCGATGCCGACCTGGCCCGCCACCGCCCGCGCCGTGTGCCGGTTGTCCCCGGTCACCACGACCGGTTCGATACCCATGTCCCTCAGACGGGCCACACCCTCACGGGCGTCGGGCTTGACCTCGTCGGCGATACCCACCAGGCCCACGAGATCTCCCTCGGCGGCGACCACGATGACGGTCTGGGCCAGATCCTGCATCTCCCGCAGTGCCGGGGCCGCCGCCGTCAGATCGACACCGGTGTCCACGATCCACTCGGGCTTCCCGACGGCCAGACGGCGACCGTCCACCGACGCGGTGACTCCCTGGCCGGTGTGGGAGGCGAATCCCCCGGCCTCGGGGACATCCAGGCCCCGGTCGAAGGCCTCGTTCACCACCGCCCGACCCAGAGGATGCTCCGAGGCCAGTTCCACCGCGGCGGCGAGGGCCAGCACCTCGTTCTCGTCCCCCTCGCCGGCGGCACCGGCGACGATCCGAACCACGGAGGGCTTCCCGGCGGTGAGGGTGCCGGTCTTGTCCAGCAGCACGGTGTCGATCTCCCCGAAGATCTGGAAAGCCTCACCTGATCTCATGAGGATCCCCCGGTCGGCGGCCAGGCCGCCCCCACGGATCATGGCCAGGGGGGTGGCCATACCGAGGGCGCAGGGGTAGCCCATCACCAGAACGGCCAGGGCGGCGAAGATCGCGGTGGAGATGTCGGGGGAACCGCCGGTGAGTACCGGGCCCAGGGTCCACAGCAGGAAGGCGAACAGGGCCGCGGCCAGGACCGCGGGTACGTAGAACCTCAGCACCCGGTCCAGGAGCTGGATGATGCCCGGCTTGAGGGCCCGGGCCTGTTCGATGTTGCGGGCCACCTGGGCCAGGAAGGTGTCCTCGCCGGTCCGGGTGACCTCGAACACGACCGTGCCCGTCTGGTTGACGGAACCCCCGATCACCTCGTCACCCTCGGTCTTCTCCACCGGCATCGGTTCGCCGGTGACCATGGACTCGTCCACCGCGGATGCGCCCGACACGACCCGGCCGTCGAGAGGCACTCTCTCCCCGGGACGGACCCTGACCCTGTCCCCGACGACCACGTCGGCCACGGCGACCTCCACCTCGACTCCGTCCCGCAGTACGTGGGCGCTGTCGGGTTGAAGTTCCAGCAGACGCTGCACGGCCTGGGAGGACCGGGTTCGGACGACGGCCGAGGCGTAGCCCGAGAGCAGGTGGTAGGTGCTGATGAAGACCGCCACGGACAGGAAATCGCCCGGCGGAAAGGTGCCCGGCGCGACCAGCAGGCCCAGCAGGCCGCCGATGAGACCTCCGAACGCGCCGGCCTCCAGGAGGACGTGCTGGTTCAGGATCCCGCGGCGGGCCGACGCCCAGGCCATGTCGAGGATGGGTCGGGCGGCCACGAACATCGTGGCCAGGGCCAGGCCCAGGATCAGCCAGGGCCCGTAGAGGAATCTCGTGTCCCCGATGGTGAGGGTGAGCGGCCGGCCGAACCAGCGGAACGACATCAGGGCCAGGGTGGCCACGGTGAAGCCGGCCCCGGCGAGGAACCGGTTGCGCTCCTCGCGGAGTTCCTTCTCGTCCTCCTCGTACCCGCGAACCTTGCGCGGGTCTCGCACCACGTAGCCGATGTCCCGCAGGGTGCGCACGATGCGGGGAGGGTCGATCACCTCGGGGTCGTACTCCACGAGCCCCTCGGAATGGGCGAGTGAGACCGACACCGACTCCACACCGTCGTGACGCGACAGGGCCTTCTCGATGGTCGACACGCAGAACGAGCAGTGCATTCCCCCCAACTTCACCTGGAGGTGGGCGTGACCCTGCCCGTCCAGGCGGGGAGCTGTCATGTCCCCTCCGCCGTCCCCGATGCCTCGAAGCCGCAGGCCACGATCTGACCCGACAGCTCGGTCTCGTCCACCCGGAGGGGATCGAACAGCACTCTCACGCTGCCCCCCTGGTGATCGGCGGAGACGCTCCTGACCCCCTCGACCCGGGACAGGGCGGCCTCCAGGCGCTCCTCGCATCCTCCGCAGCTCATTCCGGTCACCGCGATCTGGACTGTTCTCATCGTGCTGTCTCCTCTCGGGGTCCTCTCGGGGTCCTCTGCCGACGAATGTAAACCCTGAAGTCGACTCCAGAGTCAAGTGCTAGGGTCGACCCATGAGAATCGGCGAACTGGCCGACAGTGCCGGCATCACCCCCGAGACCGTCCGCTACTACGAGAAGGTGGGGCTGTTGCCCGCCCCGCGGCGCACACCGTCGGGCTACCGCGACTACTCCGAGCGGGCCCGGGAGCGACTCCGGTTCATCCGCACCGCCCAGTCCGTGGGATTCAGCCTGGGTGAGATCGGCGAGATCCTCGCCCTGCGCGACCAGGGCCAGACCCCCTGCCAGCATGTCCGCGGTCTGATCCGACGCCACGCCGACGACCTACAGCAGCGAATCGACGATCTCCGGGTCATGCAGCGGGATCTGGCCCGTCTGGCCGAGATCGCCGAGTCCGGCCCCGACGACGACGACCGCTCCACCCACTGCCACATCCTCGAATCGGCGACACCAGTCCGCTGACCGGCCGCCGAACCCAGGCTGCCCCGGGTACCGGGCTTTCGGCCTGTTTCATCGTTGGGAACTGATAATATCGGCGGATGCCGATGACAACGTCCACCACCGATGTATCGGTGGCCGCCAAGCTGTTCCGGGGACTGGGTGACCCGACCCGTTTGTCCATCCTGCTGGCCCTCGTCGAGCGGGAGCTGCGGGTCACCGATCTGGTGGCCGAACTGGGCGGATCCCAGGGAAACATCTCGGGCCATGTGGGCTGCCTGCGGGAATGCGGTCTCATCGTGGCCCGCCCCGAGGGCCGCCAGACCTTCTACCGGGTGGCCGGACCCGAGATCGTCAGCCTGCTCCGGGCCGGCGAGACCGTCCTGGCCCGCACGGGGACCGAGGTCACCCTCTGCCCCAACTATGTGAACGAACAGGGACCCAGCGATGGGTAGCTGCGGCGGGAGCGACGACGGATCCTCGCCCGGCGGGGAGGATCACGACGCCGAACGATTCTGGCAGAGCGAGGAGGTCCAGTGGTCGGCGGCGTCGGGTGTACTCCTGGCGGCGGGCTTCCTGAGCGATCTGGCGGGGGCCTCGGGCGTCGTGGTCACCGCGCTCTACGTCCTCTCGACGGTGGCCGGTGTCCGGTTCTTCGGGCTCGAGGCCCTCGAGGAACTCTGGGAGGAACACGAGATCGGCATCGAGTTGCTCATGACCGTGGCCACCCTCGTGGCCGGATTCCTCGGGTTGTGGGGGGAGGCGGCCACCCTGGCCTTCCTCTACTCGATCTCGGAGGCTCTCGAGGAGTTCACCGAGGACCGGACCCGGGCGTCGATCCGGGCCCTGATGGATCTGGCCCCCAAGCGGGTGACCCTGCTCCGCGACGGCCGGGAGGTCGAGATCGACCTCGGTGAGCTCTCCGTCGGCGACCGGTTCGTGGTGCGCCCGGGCGGCTCGATCGCCACCGATGGAATCGTCGTGGAGGGCCGCTCGGCGGTCAACGAGGCCGCGGTGACCGGGGAATCGGTTCCCGTCGACAAAGAGGTGGGAGACCGGGTCATCGCCGGCACGCTCAACACGACCGGCGCCCTGGTGGTGGAGGCCACCGCCACCGCCTCGGACAACACCCTCGCCAGCATCGTCCGCCTGGTGACCGAGGCCCAGGCCCGCAAGGGTCGGGGCGAGCGGGTCATGAACCGTTTCGCCGAGGTGTACTCCCCCGCCGTGCTCGCCACCGGTGTACTCACCGTCCTGGCGGGAGGGGCCGTCACCGGCGACTGGTCCACGTGGGCGGAACGGGCGGCAACCTTCGTGGTCGCTGCCGCCCCCTGCGCCCTGGTCATCTCGATTCCGGTCAGCTACGTGGCCGCCATCGGCAATGCCGGACGCAAGGGCATCCTCATCAAGGGCGGTGTGTACCTCGAGGAACTGGCGGTCCTGAACGCACTCGCCCTGGACAAGACCGGCACCCTCACCGAGGGAACCCCCCGGGTCGTGGCCGTGGTGCCGGTCCGGGGTGAGTCCGAGGAGTCGGTGCTGAGCGTGGCCGCCGCCGTCGAGCAGCGCTCGGAGCACCCCCTGGCCCGGGCCATCGTCGAGAGGGCCCACGAGCTCGGCCTCACCGTGGACCCGGCCCGGGACTTCGGCGCCCTGGTCGGGGCGGGGGCCCGAGCCGTGACCTCCGACGGTCGGGAGATCCGGGTCGTCTCGCCGGAGGCCCTGCACCGGGACGGCCTTCGGGCCGGGGACCTCGAGACGGTGGCCGAGAAACTCGAGACCGAGGGGCGCACCGCGGTGATGGTGACCGTGGACGGCCGCCCCGTCGGGCTGATCGCCCTGGCCGACACCCTCAGGCCCGACGCGGCCCGGGCCGTGGCCGATCTCCACGCCAGTGGTATCGACCGGGTGGTGATGCTCACCGGCGACAATCCCCGCACCGCCCGCCGGGTGGCAACCGAGGTAGGGGTGGACGATGTCCGCGCCTCCCTCTCCCCCGCCGACAAGGCCGCCGTGGTCGCCGAACTCACCGCACAGTACGGACATGTGGGAATGGTCGGCGACGGAATCAACGACGCCCCGGCCCTGGCCGCGGCGTCGGTGGGGTTCGCCATGGGAACCGCCGGCAGCGACGTCGCCCTGGAGACCGCCGACATCGCCCTCATGGCCGACGACCTGTCCAAACTGGTCGAGGCGGTACGCATCGGACGCCGTACCCGGAGGGTCGTACGCCAGAACATCGGGCTGGGTCTGGTGATCCTCGCCGTGCTCGTTCCGGGGGCCCTGTCGGGTCTGCTCTCGCTGCCCCTCGCCGTGCTGGCCCACGAACTGTCCGAGCTGCTGGTCATCACCAACGGAATGCGCCTGGCCCGAGGCTGACCCCACCACACCCCACACCCCGAACCCCCGATCTGTGAGCGCCACGGTCGCCGTGACCGTCCCGGGGTCTCAGAAAAGCCGACCGAACCCCCGATCTGTGAGCGCGACGGTCGCCGTGACCGTCCCGGGGTCTCACGAAAGCCGACCGAACCCCCGATCTGTGAGCGCGGCGGTCACCGACACCGCCCCGGGGTCTCAGAAAAGCGGGTTGGGGGGCCATCGCCCATCTGGACGTGCTCCGGGGACGGGAGGACCCCCGGCTGGCCACCGTGATCGCCCGGAGCCGCTCCTCGTTCCGAAGGCGTTCTGTGCACAGGGCCGCCCGGGGGACCACCCTGTGGTATGTGAATGACGCACCCGACGGCAACGATCCCGCTGCGCGCGTGAGCCACCCTCTGTACGCGTCCCTCTCCGAGGGGCCACCCAGCGGCCCTGACCGCGACCGGGCCGGCTGTCCGCTCGCCACCTCGACGGGGCTGACCGCGCCGGTCCCCACCGACCTCAGCTCCCGAGCCGAGGTCCAGCCGTGAGCACCCCGGCGGAGGCCGCTCCCGCGATCCGTGAGCTCATCGCTTCCGAAGGGGGCAGATTCACCAGCGAGTTGGGACTCGACGTGGACAATTCCCCCGACGACGTCGAGAGGTGGTTCGTCGCCGCGTCGCTGTTCGGAGCGCCGATCCAGACCAAGGTCGCCGTGAGAACATGGCGACTCCTGGACCGGGCCGGGATCCACTCGATCGGGGACGCAGCCCACCATTCCTGGGACGAGTTGGTGGCCCTCCTCGACGAAGGTGGCTACACCCGCTACGACTTCCGCACCGCCACCCGTCTCCAGGACCTGGCCCGGGCGGTGACCCAACGCCTCGGCGGGAGGATCGGCACTCTCGCCGCGGTGACCGATCCCGATGAGCTGGAGTCAGATCTCGACGGACTCCCCGGCTGGGGCCCTAGGACAGTGGAGATCTTCCTCCGGGAGCTCCGAGGGGTGTGGCCCGGGGCGAAGCCCCGGGTCGACGAGCGGGCTCGGAGAGCGGCCGGCGAAATGGGGCTCGATCTCGGGGCCGACCCCGACCGCGAATGGGACCGTCTGGCCGAGTACGCCGACGCCGCCGGGGTGGATCCACGCGATCTGGAGGCCGCCCTGGTTCGCAACACCCTCCGCCGACGCTGACCCGACCAGGTCCCTGGTCGGGTCAGACCAGTCGCTTCTTGTAGCAGACGGGGTTCATGTCCCTGATGTCGATGCTGATGCTCGGGGACGAGGGGAACACCTCGGCCAGCCCCTCCCGCAGGGAGATCGCCAGTGCCTCCTTCTGCTCATCGGAGCGGCCGGCGAGGAGTCGCACGGTGAGGTGGATGAATCCGCGGCGACCGTCACCGAGGAGGAAGTCCTCGTAGCCGACGGCCCGGACCTTGATGTCCTCCCTCCTCATGACCCCCGAGGATCCCCCGCGGTCGAGCACGACCTCCATGGCCGCCCGGACCCGGTCCGGGGTGTCCAGGACACCGCCGTGTTCGATGACGAAATGGGGCATCCGCGCCTCCCTCCGGCCAAACCCTGCCGCCTCGCCCGCCTCCGGGTCAACCCGACGCCTGCCGGCGCCGGTCACGTCCGTACGGGCTCTCACACCGGCCCGATGGGTCGGCCTGAGGTCAGATGTCGAGGCCGAGGGCCGCCACCGGCGAGGCCGTCGACATCTGCGGGGGCCCGGCCATGAGAGGACCGAACCTCTCCATGGCGGCCTGCATCGCCTCGCCCCGGCCGTGATTCTGCATGGACTCGGCGTC
>DRKF01000491.1 GCA_011051915.1 Acidimicrobiales bacterium
CGAAGTGGAACGACGGGGAGCACAATGGCACTCCTGAGGACCACCAGGGAACGAGAGGCCACGACCGCCCCCGGGCGGCCGGGTCCGGTCGAGCGAGGAAGCGGATCTCACCCCAGTGGACGGAGCCAGCCCCCAGAGCAGCGGAGACGACTTCCGCGGCCGGCCCCTCGGCTTCGTCGGTTCCTACGAGCACTCCCTCGACGACAAGGGCAGGTTGGTCCTTCCCGCCGCCTTTCGGCCCCACTTCTCCGAGGGGGCCTATCTGGCCAAGTGGCAGGACGGCTGTCTGGCCCTCATGACCGAGGAGACCTTCCGGCGGGTGGCCGAGGAGAAGATGGCTCTGGCCCGGGCCGGGCGGGAGATCCGCAACATCGCCCGGGCATTCGGGGCGGGAACGGCGGTGGTCACCCCTTCCAAGCAGGGTCGCATCGCCATTCCGGCGAACCTGCGACGGTACGCCGGGCTGAGCCGCGACATCGTCATCGTGGGTGCCCTCTCCGTGGTGGAGATCTGGGACTCCCGCCGATGGGCCGAGATCGACCAGGCCGGGGACGAGGGCCTGGCGGCCGGAACCGACCTGGATCTGTCCGCATCGTTGTGGCCCCTGGGGGAGGCCGACCAGTGAGCACCTCGATCCTCCCGGCTCGGGCCGTGTCGCCGCGGTCTGTGTCCCCGTGGGACCAGTCCTCACAGGGAACGCCGTCACGGCCGGGTGCCTCCCCGAGATCCTCCATCCAGCAGTTTCCCCTCACGCAGGAAGCCTCCGCCGTCGGCGGTGGGTTCGTGCTGTCCACCGGCGGGCACGGAAAGTCCCAGCTCCGCCCTTTTCCGCCCAGTACCCCCCGGAACCCGTTTCCGGGGTGGACGCCCGCCGGAGGACAGCAGGATCCCACCACCGTGGCCCGAGGTGCCGCCGAGAACCCCGGGGCGTCCGGGGATGACCAGGCACCGGAGCAGCCGACGGATTCCGGTTCGGGCCGGTCGCCGCTCGACCCATCGGCGGAATCGGGATCCCCGCGAGCACACGGCGAAACCGCCCCGTTCTCCCATGTTCCGGTCATGGTCGGGGAGATCGTGGGCCTGTTCTCCGAGGTTCCCTCCGGACTCATCGTCGACGCCACCCTCGGTGGCGGAGGCCACAGCGAGGCCCTGCTGGAGTCCCGTCCCGACATCACGGTGCTGGGACTCGACCGTGACCCGGCGGCTCTGGCGGCAGCCGGGTCACGCCTGGCCCGGTTCGGAGGTCGTTTCCGGGCCCTCCACCTGAGGTTCGACCGCCTCGAGGAGGCCCTCGAGGGTGTCCGGGCCAGTGGGGTTCTCTTCGACCTCGGGGTGAGCTCACACCAGCTGGACCGTCCCGAGCGGGGTTTCTCCTACCGGGCCGGCGGCCCCCTGGACATGAGGATGGATCCCTCCTCGGGCCTCACGGCCGCCGATGTGGTCAACACCTACCCCGAGGCGGAACTCGTGCGCGTGCTGCGTGAGTACGCCGACGAGAGATTCGCCGTCCGGATCGCCCGGGCCATCGTCGGGGCCCGCCCGCTGGTCGACACCGCCGAGCTGGCCGAGACCATCGTGGCGGCGATACCGGCTGCGGCCCGCAGGACCGGTCCCCATCCGGCCACCCGTTCCTTCCAGGCCATCAGGATCGAGGTCAACTCCGAACTCGAGGTGCTGGAGCCGGCCCTGGAGGCGGCCATCGAAGGTCTGGCACCGGGGGGGCGTCTGGCCGTGCTGGCGTACCACTCCGGCGAGGACCGGATCGTGAAATCGGTTCTCAGGGAGGCCTCCCGCACGTCGCCACGTGGGCGCCCCGATCTTCCACCCCCTCCCGGGTTCACCCCGCGCCTGAGGCTGATCCGAGCGGCGGGTCGACGCCCCGGGGAGACCGAGAGGGTCGACAACCCCAGGTCGACCAGCGCCCGCCTCCGCGCCGCCGAACGGATCTGAGATGACGGCGACGTCCGCACCCCGGAGAACCGACCGGGCCCTGTCGAACCGACCGGCCACGACCCGTCCCCGGAGGGGGAGTGAGTCTCCCGCCGCGCCCCACCTGAGCGTCGTCGAGGAGCCACGGAGGCGGCGGATACCGGTGTTCGCCCTGTTGGTGAGCCTGGTGGTACTGGCCTCACTGTTCAGCCTGGCGGTGTTCCACACCTGGATGGCCGAGACCCAGTTCGAGTTGGACGACGTCGAGGGCCAACTCGCCGTACAACGTGGTCGCCTGGCCGACCTCGAGTTCCAGGTGGAGAGATACAACGCGCCCGGCTCTGTCGAGGGCCTCGCCCGCGGGCAGCTGGGCATGGTCGACCCCGGGGAACCCCGCGACATCCTGATATCCGCGGATCTCATGGCCGAGATCGGCGCCGCCGAGGCCGCCTACCGGCGTCCCGATCTCGAGACTGTGCCGGGAGCGGACACGACCACCGCGGATGTCGGCCCGGGATCCTCGGGCCAACCCGACCCGGGGGAGTACGACACTCCCAACCCCACGGGTGGTGACACCCCGTGAGGTCGGAGTTGACCGGCGACGGCTCGGGAGTCCTCAGGGCCAGGCGCGGCGTGTCCCGTCGCCCGGTTCCGCGCCCCGGCCGCCGGGTCGGGACGAGCGGAACCCGACCGGGGACCCGGCCCGCCGGGCGTGGCCGAGCGCGGCGGACCACCGCACCCGGATCGAGACCGGTACCGCGGGCCGACGCCGGCACCCGGGGGCCCGGCGGTCACCGACGGGGGCCCCGCAACGTCCCGGGATGTGAACGGCCCGAGCATCGGGTGATGGTTCTGGCTGTGATCCTGGTCGTCCTGGTGGCCGTGGTGGCCTGGAGACTGGTGACCGTGCAGCTCGTCGATCGGGAGCGCTACATAGCCTTCGGTGAGAACCTCCGGGTCTCCACCAAGACCATCGAGGGCAGCAGGGGGACGATCCTGGACCGGGACCTCAACGTGCTGGCGGTCACCGACGACCGTCCCACGGTGTGGGTGAATCCCCAGGAGATAGTGGACGTGGCCGCCACGGCCGAGGGACTGGCCTCGGTTCTGTCGATATCCCCCGAGACGCTCCGGAGCCGTATCGACGAGGCGGCCGCCGCCGATCGCCAGTTCCTGTACATCGCCCGCCAGATCAGCCCCGAACGGGGACGGGCGGCCGAGGCTCTGGATCTGCCCGGTGTCTACTTCGCTCCCGAGGCCAGCCGTCTGCGCCC
>DRKF01000492.1 GCA_011051915.1 Acidimicrobiales bacterium
CACCACGACGGTCGTCGTCGTACCCCTGGCGTCCGGGGAGTCCCAGGGGGTGGGCACGGGGGAGGCACCGGCCCCCTCGACGAGCACGGGTCCGGATTCGACTACCACCTCGAGCACCTCGAGCACCTCGACCACGACGAGCACGGGTCCGGATTCGACTACCACCTCGAGCACCTCGAGCACCTCGACCTCGACGAGCACGGGTCCGGGTTCGACTACGACCACCCGGGCCGGACCGACCTCGTCGAGTACCTCGACGTCGACCACGACGACGACCACGACGACGACCACGACCGCGCCCACGTCGACCACCACCACGACAACGATCACAACCACGACGTCAACCACGACTACCACCACAACCGTCGAGCAGACCCAGGCCGCCAACGACGGGGCGACGATGAGTGTGGTCGACACCGAGGTGGAGGTGTACGTCCTGGTCAACGACTTCTTCCCCACCGACTACAAGAACGGCTCCCTGAAACTGGTGTCGGGACCTTCGGGAGGATCGGCGATAGTGAACAGCTCGGGGAACCCCGCCAGTGCCAGGATCAGGTACTCGCGGGTGCCGGGAATCCCCGGAACCGACTCCTTCGCCTACGAGGTGTGCGACAGGAACGGCACCTGTGACACCGCCACCGTCTCGGTGACGATCAGCGGGTAGAACCGCTGGGCCATCCACCGGTCCGGAGCGGCGCCCTCGGCAGGATTCGAACCTGCGCACATGGCGCTGTGCCTGTTGCTGCTGGTGTGGGTGGGGTGGGTGGCGCCCTCGGCAGGATTCGAACCTGCGCACATGGCTCCGGAGGCCAATGCTCTATCCCCTGAGCTACGAGGGCTGGACACCTGGGGTGTCGGGAACGCCAGGGTAGTCCCTCCGAAGGAGGTCGCGGGGCGGGATTCGCGTGACGGGTGGGGACAACGGGTGTAGAAAATGCGGTGCAGTGCTGTCTGACGGGCAATGGCGCCCGAACGGGGGTGTGAACGCAGATGGCCAGACTCCTGGTCAGTGGGGGAGCGGGGTACATCGGGTCCCACACCTGCCGGGCCCTGACGGAGGCCGGCCACCAGGTGGTGGTACTCGACGACCTCTCCGCCGGCCACGCGGTGGCGGTCAACGGCCTCACCCTGGTGGAGGGCGACGTGGGCGACGCAGGCACCGTCGAGGAGGTGTGGCGGTACCACGGGCCCATCGACGGAGTCGTGCACTTCGCCGGCTTCATCGAGGTGGGGCGTTCGATCAGCGAGCCCCTGGCGTTCTACGACAACAATCTCCTGGCCGCATCGGTTCTGCTCGAGGCGGCGGTGAACCACAAGGTCCGGGCCTTCGTGTTCTCCTCCACCGCGGCCGTCTACGGCACCCCCGAGGTGCAGCCCATCCCCGAGGACGCCCCGATCGCTCCCATCAACCCCTACGGCCGGTCCAAGGCCATGCTGGAGGCGATCCTGGCCGACGTGGATGCCGCCCACGGGCTGCCCTGGGCGGCACTGCGTTACTTCAACGCCTGCGGGGCCCATCCCGACGGCGACCTGGGTGAGAACCACGAACCGGAGACCCACCTGATCCCCCTGGCCCTGGCGGCGGCGGCGGGACGGCTCCCGAAGCTGGATCTCTACGGCACCGACTACCCCACACCCGACGGCACCTGCGTCCGCGACTACATCCACGTGCAGGACCTGGCCCTGGCCCACGTGCTGGCCGTCGAGGGACTGCTGGGAGGGCGGTCGGGTGGGCCCTTCAACCTCGGTACCGGCCGGGGCTACTCCAACCGTGAGGTGCTCGAGGCGGTCGAGAGGGTGGTGGGACGGCCCGTCCCCGTGGTCGAGGCGTCACGGCGCGACGGCGACCCGGCGGTACTCGTGGCCGACAGCTCCCGCTTCACCGCCGAGTTCGGCTGGGAGCCCCGGTTCTCCGACCTGGACACCATCATCGAATCGGCCTGGCGGTGGCACCAGCGGACCTGGAATGTCATGGGGTTGGGCGGGTACTGAAGATCGGGGGTGTCGGAGGGCCGCTCTCGGCGATTCGGTCCGGGAATGTCTTGGGGCTGGGCGGGTACTGAAGGTGGGGGGTGTCGGAGGGCGGCCGTCGGTGGTTCGGACCGGGTCCGGTGTGGGGTTCGGCGGGTACTGAACCGTTAGCATCGGTGATGGTCACCTTCCGGTGGCCACCGGCATTTTCGGGCCCGCACAGGAGAACCCATTGATTCGCGAACAGCTCGCCGCCGCGGTCCGACAGGCCCTGGCCGAGGAGGGAATCCCCGACGCCGAGGTACACCTCGAGCGCCCCGCCCGTCTCGAACACGGAGACTGGTCCACCAACGTGGCCCTGGCGTCGGCGAAGAGGGCGGGTCGCAACCCCCGCGAACTGGCATCGGCGATAGCCGCCCGACTGGAGGGTGAGGGGGTGCCCCACCTGGAGGCGGTGGAGATCGCCGGTCCCGGTTTCATCAACTTTCGTCTGGCCCCCGGCTGGCTGCACGAGGTGCTGGTCGACGTCGTGGGTCGGGGAACGGAGGGCTTCGG
>DRKF01000493.1 GCA_011051915.1 Acidimicrobiales bacterium
ATCATCTCCAACCTCTGGCGGGTGGGTCAGCAGGCCTACATCCACCGCTCCGGTCCTCCCGAGAGCCTCGTCAACGACAAGGGCGGCAAGGGGCCGGTCATCGACGTGGACGAGGTGGGTGACGGGTCCAGGCCCACCAAGTCCAAGCCCGGACCCAAGGCGGGAAAGGCCGGGAAGGGACGGGCTCCGACCTCGGGCGGCGCCGCTCCCGACGACAAGGACGCTGGTGACAGCCAGGACGGTTCCGACAACGCCGGTGGCGGCGGGGCGAACCGCCCGGCGCGTCCCTCGCGGGCCTCGACAGGCCCCCGGCGACCCCGCCCCCCGCGCCGCAAGAGCCGTCCGGTGAATCCCGGTCGCCCGGCCCGGGGCAGTGGCCGCTCGTCCCGCAAGGAGAGTGCGGGCGAGGACAACACCGGGCGTTCACGCCGGGGGCCGAAGGCCGGTCCGTCGGCCCGGGGCGGCAAGTCCGGCGGCCGTCCGGCCCCCACCGGTCGAACCGGTGGCGACACCCCGAAGAAGAAGCGCAAACGGAAGAAGCGCTGAGAGGCGTCTTCCCCCGAGGGAAAGGGATCACATCTAGTGGAATGGGTCGAGATCACGGCGGCAACGGTCGCACAGGCCAGGGAAAGGGCCCTCGACCGGTTGGGTGTGGATGCCGGTGATGCTGAAATAGAAGTACTCGAGGAGCCCCAGAAGCGCCTGCTGGGCCTCAGGCGTAGCTCGGCCCGGGTCCGGGCCCGGGTCAAGCCACGCAAGCCCCGTCCCAAGAGAGAACGTCCCGGGCGTGAGCGCTCCGGACGATCCGATGGACAGCGGGGCCGCCGGACCCGTTCCGGCGGCGGTGGATCAGGGTCCAAGCGGTCACCGAAGAAGCCGGCGAGAACCGGAGGCGGAACCGACACCCCTCCCCCACCGGCAGGCTCACGGAGGTCCGGCACCGGATCCGTCGCCGAGAAGGCCAAGGCCGGCTCGACCCCGACCGGGAGCGAAGCAGGCGGGGCCGGCGGCTCGCGTACCCGGCGTCGCCGTCGAGGTGGATCGGCCCGCTCCAACGGGCGGTCCAACGGGGGATCGGTTCCGCAAGGGTCCACAGCCCAGGCGAAGCCACGTGGGGGCGGAGCCGCTTCGGGCCCGGAGGCACAAACCAGTGCCAGATCAGAAGTCACATCAACCAAGACCGGCGCTCGTCGTCGAACACGCAAATACTCTCCCCTGATCGGGGGGGACAAGGAGGCAGCAATCGTGACCGAGGAAATGACCCTGGAGGACCAGGGCCAGGCGGTCGTCGACTTTCTCGATGGCCTGGTGAAGGAATACGAAGCTTCCGGCAAGGCCCGGGTGGTGGAGATCGACGAGGATCGTATCGAAGTGACGATCGACGGCTCCGACCTGGGCTTCCTCATCGGACCGGGCGGCGACACCCTGATGGCTCTGCACGAGGTGACCAAGACGGTTCTGCAGCGCAAGGCCGGTAGCGGGCCGCGGGCCCGGCTCCGGCTGGATGTGGCCGGATACCGCGAGTTCCGTCGGAGCGAGCTGGCGAAGTACGTGGAGGAGATGGCCGCCAAGGTACGGGATGAAGGGATCGAGATTGCTCTGGAGCCCATGAGCGCCGCCGACCGCAAGGTTGTCCACGACACCGTCAACGAGATCGACGATGTCGGCACGATATCGGTGGGTGACGACCCGCGGCGCAGGGTGGTGCTGGTCCCCAGCGGCGAGTAAGGGGAACCACATGGTGGACGCCGACGGCGAGACCCTCCGGCAGCAGCTGGAGCGGTCTCGCCGTTTGGGTTTTCTGGGACCGGGGCCGGTGGACGAACACATCGGACAGTCCCGGGCTCTGGCGGAGGTGATCCGGGATCTGGGACACGGCGGGGGGACCGGGGCCCTGCTCGATCTGGGCTCGGGTGGCGGCATCCCCGGTCTGGTGCTGATTGATGAGCTTCGCTGGTCAAGGGTGGTGCTGCTCGACCGATCGGAACGACGGTGCGACTTTCTGCGGTCGGCGGTCTCCGGCCTGGGAGTCGGGTCGGCCGCCGCGGACGCCGGTAAGCGAGAGGCCGTGACGGTGGTCTGCGGCGCAGCTGAGCGCGCGGCCCGGGACCCGGGGCTGCGGGAGAGGTTCGACGTCGTGGTGTCGCGTGGCTTCGGCCCACCGGCGACCACGGCAGAATGTGCCGTGGGGTTCCTGCGCCCGGGAGGTCACCTGCTGGTCACCGATCCGCCGGGCGGGCGGGAGTGGGATGCGAACGGGTTGGCCGTGGTGGGCATGGAGCTGGTGAGTAGCTCTTCGGATCGTCCGGCCTGGAGCCTGATGGTACGAGTGGGAGACCTTCGCCCGGACCTACCCCGCCCGGAGGGACGCAGCCGGCGGCGTCCACTGTTCTGATCGCCACCCGCAGGGCCGTTTCGCCGGTGACTCCGGCCCGGCCGCAGGCGGGTACATCCGTCGACTGGCCCGGCGCTTGACGTCAGCCTGGCCGCGTTCCACGTGAAACGGCGAGGAGTTGATGAGTACCCCGTTGTCGTTGGGGGCGTCCGAGCCGGCGGACGAGAACCTCCTCGGGCGGGCTGGTTCCACGTGAAACCGGCTGGGTCCACAGCGAGATCGACAAAGTGCCCTCGGGTCCTTGACTGTGACCTGGGAGTTCGCCACCATCGTGAACATCAGGGCGGGCATCGGCGCGCCCGACACAGACCACGAGGAGCGGATGACCGCACGCATCA
>DRKF01000494.1 GCA_011051915.1 Acidimicrobiales bacterium
GCGGACCGGGCAGCAGATCCCTGACGATGGGGAGGGTCCAGCGGGCCCCGACCTGGTCCAGGGCCATGGTCACGGGACAGAACTGTCGGTAGCTGCGTGGGGTCATGTCGCTCTCGGCGTCCCCGTTTGGGGGGACGGTTCCACTTAAGTTCGGAAATATCAATTGTGCAGTTGAAAAATGCATACTAAAACAGCAGCTGAAGGGATACCAATCGGGAGACACCAGTCGGGATGAGTCCCGGGGGACAGGAGACGGCGATGCCGACACGTACGGAATACAAGGCGGGAACGCCATCGTGGATCGATCTGATGACCACGGATGTGGCCGCCGCCCAGGAGTTCTACGGACGGCTCTTCGGCTGGGAGTACGTGGCCAATCCCACCGAGCAGGGCACCGACTACATCATGGCCTTCAAGAAGCAGCAGCCGGTGAGTGGTATGGCCGAACAGCCGGCCGAGCAGAGCCAGGCGGGGATTCCGCCGATGTGGAACACCTACGTCAGCGTCGACGATCTCGAAGCGACGGTCGCCAAGGTGGAAGCGGCCGGGGGTTCGGTGATGATGCCACCGATGAAGGTGGAGGACGCCGGGACGATGGCGGTGATCGTGGATCCGGCGGGGGCGGTCGTGTGCTGCTGGCAGAAGATCCAGCACGCCGGGGCCGGGTTGGTCAACGAGGACGGAGCGCTCATCTGGAACGAGCTCATCACCCCCGACCCCGCGGCGGTCACCGGGTTCTACTCCGAGGTCTTCGGGTGGCAACCCGAGACCATGACGATGGACGGCAACGACTACACGGTCATGAATGTCGACGGCGAGGGTGTGGCCGGGGCCATGGCCACCCCGGCGGAGGGGATTCCTCCCCACTGGGGTGTCTACTTCGCGGTGGACGACTGCGACGGGTGTGTGGCCGCGGCCCGGGAGGCGGGCGGGCAGATCCTCATGCCACCGATGGACACCCCCGTCGGCCGCATGGCGGCGATCATGGATCCTCAGGGGGCGACGTTCTCGGTGATGACCCCGGCCGAACCACCCGGCTGACAGGTCGGGTGGACCCGGCCCGGATCCCGCCGTCGCTTCCTCCGTCCGATGTGGTGGAATCGGATGAGAAACCGGGAGGTCGACAGTGGTTGCACGACTGGTCATCATCGGTGGTGGCTTCGCCGGGCTGAGAGCCCTTTTCGGACTCAAGGGCCTGCCCGAGATCGACATCACCCTGGCGGATTCGCGCGACACGAGCCTGGTGAAGCCCTCCCTGCCGGAAGTGGCGTTCTCGGGCAAGCCCGTAGATCACGTCCGCTTCCCCCTCGACCGGGTGGCCGGCAGGGCCGGGGCCCGATTCGTGCGTTCGGGGATCGAGCGCATCGCCACCGCCGACAACCAGGTCGTGCTCGAATCGGGTGAACGACTCGACTACGACTACCTGCTGATCGCGGCCGGGGCCCGAAAGGACTACGACGCCATCCCCGGATACCGGGAACACGGCCACTCCGTCTGCGACGACATCGAGGCTCCCCGTCTGGCCCGGGCCGTCGAGCAGTTCAGCGGCGGTCGGGTCGTGATCGGCTCGGCCCGCAGCGAGTGGGGAACCCGGGTCGAGACCCCACTGCTGCAGGCGCCCTGCGAAGGACCCGTGGGGGAGGTCATGTTCATGCTCGACGCCGAACTCCGCCGACGGGAGATACGCGACCGGTCATCGATACGTGTGTTCTCTCCGGGTGAGGAGTTCTTCGAGGACGTGGGCCCCGACGTGCACGCCGCCCTCGGCCCGGCCATAGCCGAGGCGGGAATAGAGGTCGGTACCGCCAAGGTGATCACGGCGATCGGGCCCGGGGAGGTCTCCTTTGCCGACGGCGACACCTGGCCCAGCGATCTGACCGTGCTCATCCCTCCCTACCGAGGTCCCGATTTCGTGTTCGCCTCGGCCGGTCTGGGTGACGAGAAGGGCTTCATCCCCACTGATCACCGAATGCGGCATCTCGACCACCCGAACGTGTTCGCGGCCGGGGACGGTACCGCCCTGGCCAGTCCGAAGCTGGGCCACATCGCCATCCACCAGGCCGACATCGCGGCGGCCTCGCTCCGCCGGGAGATCACCGGAGAGGGAGACATCCCCGAGTACCGCCCGGAGATCTTCTGCATCATGAATCGGGGCGGACACGACGCCACCCTGATCCTGTCCAACCACCTCTACGGCGGTGACATCGACCGGGCGTTCTCCAGCCCCATCGCCCACGCCATGAAGTGGGGCTTCGACAGTTGGTACTACTACACCAGGGGTCACATGCCCCCCGATCTGTCGGAGAAGGCGCTGATGGAGATCCTGGAGAGCTCCTGGATCCAGAAGCTCTGACACCCGAACCCCTCCGGTGTCGGTGGGGCTGTCGCTCAGGTGTCCGGTGCGGGACGAAGGGTGTTCTCGCTCAGGTGGCCGGTGCGGTGTTCTCGCTCAGATGCGCTCGAGATCCCCGCCGTCGAAGAGAGGTTCGATGCCCTGGGCCTCCACATCGGCCCTCATCGCCTCGTCGGTGGGGACACCACCCACATCGGCGGCGGCCTCGAGAATCGTGGGCAGCAACCGGGCGTCGCTGGTGGTGTTGAGGAACAGCCCGGGGCGGCCCAGGACGTAGTGGACGGCCCGGCCGATGGCGTCGGGGTCCCGGAGCGGTTCGTACCAGCTGAACCGTCGGGCCGGAGCCTCCCGCCAGCGGCGGCGGGCCACCGCCTTGATGGTCTGTGTCGCCACCCGGCGCAGGGAGCACAGCCCGAGCAGCTCCTCCACATCGGACCGGTAGGCCGGGTCGGACATCATGGAGAAGTTGTAGGGGAACAGCACCGAGTCGTAGTCGAATTCGCCCAGACTGCGAATGTGCATCCGGGGGATCCGGGTGCCGTGCCCGGTGATTCCGATGTGGTCGACCAGGCCCTCGTCGCGGGCCGCGATCATGGCCTCCAGGGCTCCGCCGGGGCGGTGGACCGTCTCCCAGTCCTCGCGTTCCACCAGGTTGTGGAACTGGATCAGGTCCAGACGCTCGACCCCCAGACGCCGGAGGGACAGCTCCAGCTGGGTCCGGGCCCCCTCGGCGTCGCGACGATCGGTCTTCGAGGCCAGGAAGACCTCATGGCGGTGATCGGCCAACCAGGGGGCCAGGCGAAGTTCGCTGTCGCCGTAGGAGGCGGCGGTGTCGATGTGATTGACGCCGGCGGCGGTGACCTCGGCCAGCACCACGTCGGCGCGCTCCTGTCCCATGGACCCCAGGGCGGCGGCTCCGAATATGACCCGGGAGCTCTGGTGGCCGGTCCTGCCGAACGGCGCTCGGTCGATCATGAACGCACCATAGTCGGACTCCCCACGGCCGGGACGGTGGCGGGGACACCCGTCGACGGCCGGCCGGGCCGGAACAGGTTCGCGGCCTGTGGCTCGGAGGTCCCGTCGGGCGGTCCCCGGGGTGTCGGGCCCCGCCGAGGTCGTTCCCCCGGGTAGTCCGCGGGGCGTCGCTAGTGTCGGGGAATCCGAACTGGGGAGTGACGACATGGCGATGATCGATCTGAAGGCCGCCGACGGCCACGAACTGGGGGCCTATGAGGTCCACCCCGACGGGGCCCGGGCCGCGGTGGTGATCGTGCAGGAGATATTCGGGGTCAATCCCCACATCCGTTCGGTGGTCGACCGGTACGCCGCCCGCGGTTACCACGCGGTGGCCCCGGCCATCTTCGACCGGGCCGAACGGGGAGTGGAACTCGAGTACACCGCCGAGGGGGTGCAGGAGGGCATAGCCATTCGCGGGCGCATCCCCTGGGAGGAGACCATGGCCGACGTCGCCGCCGCGGTGGAGCGGGCCACGGCCACCGGACCGGTGGCGGTGGTCGGATACTGCTTCGGTGGCAGCGTCGCCTGGCGGGCCGCGCACTCCCTGCCGGTGTCCGCCGCCGTGGGCTACTACGGCGGAGCGATCGCCGAGTTCATCGACGAGGACCCCAAGGTTCCGGTGATGCTCCACTTCGGAGCCGACGACCAGGCCATCCCCCTCACCATCGCCGAGGAGGTCCGTGAGCGGTACCCGCAGGTGGAGGTGTTCGTGTACGAGGGAGCGGGGCACGGATTCAACTGCGACGCCCGCGAGTCCTACGCCCCCGGCGCCGCGGCCCTGGCCCAGGAGCGGACCCTGGACTTCCTCGCTCGGGCCGGGGTGAGGCCGTGAGGCCTCCGAGCCGGACGGCGTGAGGTAGAAAGAGTCGGCGGCGGTCGGCGGCGGGGGGTGTACGGAGATGGGCAACGCCGGTCTGGCCCCCGGAGATGTCTTCGTGGGCAGGGAGGATGAGCTTTCCGCTCTCCGGCGGTGGCGATCCCGGTCCCGTCCACCCGGTGAGGTGTTCCTCATCGAGGGGGAAGCCGGAGTCGGCAAGTCCAGCCTGGCCCGGGAGTTCACCGCGGGGATTCCCAGGTCGCACCTGGTCATGGTGGCGGTGCCTCCCAACGGCCGTGACGAGCCGTTCGGGGCCCTGTTCGCCGGACTGGGCCTTCCAACGGAGGCGGGCGGCCAACGTCGTCGGTCATCGGCGGCCGAGGCCCACCCCGACACCTGCCACCGAATTCGGGAGAGCATCCTCGACTGTCTGAGCTCCAGGGCATCGCACCACCCGTTGTTGTTGGTCGTCGACGACGCCCAGTGGCTGGACGACGGATCGCTGTCCACGCTGGTGGCCGCGACGGATCTCACCACCGGATTCGCGATCGACGTCCTGGTTCTCCGGCGGACGAACGAACCGGAGCCCGAGAGGTTCGAGGTATTGTCCGCGGCGGCCGTGAACAGCGGGGCGCCGATGAGGCTGGGTGAGCTGGCGGCTTCGGAAGTCGCCGAGCTGGCCACCCTGCGGCTGAACGGTGCCCCCGGCCCGCGACTGCTCGCGGCCCTGGCCGGCGCGGGAGGCAACCCCCTGTTCGTCGGCGAGATACTCGATTCGCTCGAGCGCCGCGGAATGCTGGTTTCCGCGGGTGGGGTCTCCGAAGTGGCGGCCGGGTGGAACGACCTGCCCGATGCGCCGGACACAGCCCCGGACCGTCTGGCCGGACTGTCCGGCGCGGCACGGGTGGTGGCCCGGTACGGCAGCGTCATCGGCCGTACGTTCCGACCGGCGGACGTCCGGCCGTTGCTCGGGTGGCCGGCCCTGAAGGTCGCGGTTGCCTGCAGGGAACTCATCTCGGCCCGGGTGGTTCTCGGGGACGGTGAGCTGCTCAGGTTCCGCCACGACGTGCTGCGCGAGGCGATATATGAGGACCTGCCGCCGTGGGAACGTCAGACCGTGCACTCACAGGTTGCCGGCGAGCTGGTGCGTGCCGGTGGTGAGCCCCTGGCGGTCGCCCGTCACCTGGAGCGGGCCGGGAGCGGGGATTCGATCCAGCCCTGGTTCGAACGGGCCGGAGTGAGGCTGCTCGAAGCCGACCCGATGGCGGCGTCCAAGCTTCTGAGACGGGCCATGGAACTCTCGGCGGCACCGGGACCGGACCTGCTGGTGGCGATGGCCCAATCCCTGGTCTGGACCAATCGGGCCGAGGAGGCGCTGGATCTGATCTCCGGTTGCGATGACCGCCCGATGGGCCTGGTCCTGGTCGCCGCTCAGGCCCACGCGGCGAGAGGAGACCTCGCCCGGGCCGCGGATGAGTTCGAGGCGGCAGCAGAGTCCTCCGGAACCCCGGTCCTCGCCCAGAGAGCTCGGGGCGAGGCCCAGTTGCTGAGAGCGCTGGGGTTCGAGCACGAGCGGGCCCTGACGCAGGCCCGGCAACTCACCTCGGAGGACACCGTGGATCCGTTGGCAGCTGTGCACGCGGAGTGTGCGATCTCCTGGGCCGAGAAGAACCGGGGTCGGATGGACGAGTCCATCGCCGCCGCCCGGCGGGGCATCGCCCTGGCCGGAAGCGATCCGGCCCTTCTGTGGAGAAACCCCCACATGTTCCTGGCCGACGCGTATCTCGCAGCCGATCGGCTGGAGGAGTTCGAAGTGGCGGCCCGGGAGGCCCGTTCGGTGGCGCTCGCTCACGGTGACATCTGGCAGATTCCGAGTCTCTCCTCGATGTGGGCGGGGGCCGGCATGCGCATGGGGGAGTGGGACAAGGCCGTGGCCGAGGCCGAGGCGGGAATCGGATGGGCTCGGGAAACCGGCAACCACCTGGCTCTCCCGTGGCTGCTGAGCATCCAGGCCGCTATCGCGATCTGGCGAGGGAGTTGCGAAGCGGCTGCGGCCCTGCTCGACGAGGCCGAGGACGAACTCGCGGGGCACTACCGGTCGGGGGCGGAGGCCGTGCTGTGGGCCCGGGGCGTCGCGGCGGAAGCCGCGGGAGACCTGACCGCGGCGGCCGAGGTCAATGTTCTGCTGTGGAAGCTGGTTCGCGAATCGGGGGTCACGATGCGTCAGCCGATGCTGGCCCCGCATGTCGTCAGATCGGTGGTGGCCGTCGGCAGCCACGCCGTCGCCGAGGAGGTCGCCGGCGACCTCGACGCGATGGCCTCCAGCTTCGACGGGGACGTTCCCATCCGCGGGTACCAGGCGGCACGGATATGGGTCGAGGGACTGATCACCGGGTCGGCGGACCTCATCGCCGGGGCCGGGGAGATTCTCGGCGGGATCGGGCTGAAGGTCGATCAGGTCGTGGCGGGTGTGGATGCGGTCGAGGTGGCGGCCGACTCCGGGGACACGGCCGTGGCCGAACGCCTGGCCCCGCCGGTGGCCGAGCGGACCGATCGACTCGGCGCGGCGGGCATCCGTCGGAGGCTGGACCGAACTGTCCTTGTCGCCCCGCAGCCACCGGAGGCGGGGGAGTCGGTTCTGCACCGGCTGAGCCGGGCCGAGCGGAGGGTGGCGGAGTTGGTCGCAACCGGTGCGTCGAATCCGGAGATCGCCGAGCGGCTCCATGTGTCCCGCCGAACCGTGGAGAGCCACCTCTCCCACATCTTCACCAAGCTGGATCTGTGCTCCCGGGTGGAACTCGCGGTCCTCGTGGTCGCCGGGCCCTGAGGCCGGCCCGGCGGTGGATCCCGACGGAAGGGAGCCCGGGCAACGGTCGGCCGGCGGGAATCGGTGAGTTCACCGATGAATCCGATCCCCCCATACCCCAAGGTTGGGGAAACCGAGGGGGACAGTTGAGAGAGTTCGGAAGTCGCGAAGGCCTCGAGGGGATACACAGGGCCAGTACCGACGACCTGGTGCGCAAGCTCGAGAAGCATGCTGCCGAGACGGGGGAGGAGACCGACTTCGACCCCGAGGACCCGGCATCGGTGGTGGACGCCGCCATCGAATCCGGCATAGTCGACGGTGAGGCACTGAGGAACGACTACGTGGCGCGCCACCCCGAGATCGACCCCGACAATCCCAACCGCCCCGCCGGTCTCGACACCCGGCCCGTGGAGGAGGTGTCGAACCTCGAGCTCTACAACGAGTCGACCGACACCGCCCTGGCCGAGGACCGGGGTCTGGATCCCGATTCCCCCGTCGACGTGGCGACCCAGATGGAGTGGAAGCTGGCCAAGAAGCACTTCGAGGACCGTCAGATGGCGGAGAGGATCGTCGCCGATCGCGGTGACGTGGAAGATCCCGCTGATCTCTCCGATGCCGAACTCGGCAAGCTGGTGACCGACGAGGCGCTCAAGAAGCACATGGGGGAGGGGGACAGCCCCCACCCCAGCGATGTGGTCGCCGGCTACAAGAAAGCCTCGGCCATCGCCAGGCTGGTGAAGGACCACGGCTACGAACGTGAGGATCTGGACCCCCTGGACCCCGGGGATGTGATCAGAAAGGCCCAGGAGGAGGACGCCAGGGCGGGGAAGATGAGGTCACCGGCATCCCCGACCTCGCCTCCGGTGGAAGATCGCGGCGAACCGCCCCGATCCCCTTCGGGAGGCGAGGGTCCGACGGCGCGCCCGCCGGGCAACCTGGCGGGCGGCGGCTCGAAATCGCCCGGCCCGGGAGGGGGAGCCGGTGCGGACACGGGTCCGTCGGGAGGTGAACCGCCGACCGGAGGGGACAGCCCCGAGGCCGCTCCCGCCGCGGGTACCCCGGGCTCTCCCGGGGGCGGAGGAGAAACGGTGAGAATCGTCGCCACCGTTCAGGACGGGGATCAGGACGTCCACCGGGCCGAGGACGGAAGATGGTTCGACAGCGACGGGAACGTGATCTCCGACCCGGCGACGACCGCGGCCCTGGAGGACTCCTACCAGGACGCGGAGAGGACCGCGGCGGAGATGGGGGGCCACATCGGCGGCACGATCGACTCGCTGGAGACCAGCGGACGGACCCATGAGCAGGCCACCGAGGAGCAGGGCGGCGGGGGCGTCGCCGGTGGCGAGTCGTCGGCGGAACAGGACCAGACCGGTGACTCCGGTTCGGGAGAGGAGGACGAATCCGGTGACTCCGGTTCGGGAGAGGAGGACTCCGGCGAGGGGGACGATGAGGGCGACGGCGACGGCGACGAGGGAGATTCGACGGGGGAAGCAGATGATGGGACCGGCGAGGACGAGGAAGGTGAAGCCGACGGCGACGTTGCCGGCGATTCCGAGGAGGGAACTCCGGCCCCCGACGGTGATGTGGCAGTGGACCCCGCCGATCAGGCTCGTTTCGACGACTCCTCCTTCGGGGCCGGCCAACGCCAGGATCAGATGGACGCCATCGACGCTCGAGGCGGCGCGGCCGGTTCGCCCGACGACCGGCCCGACGGCAGCGACGATCAGGGTCCTGGCGGCACTTCCGCGGCCGGCGCCGAACAACGGGATCCGGCCGCGGAGATCGAACACGTCGTCGGTGGCGGCTACAGCGACCCCCTGGACCTCGAAGCGGAGGAGTCCCACGGAGCGGTCGTGGAGACGAAGATCGGCGGGGGTGGGGTGGTGGATCCGAGTGACGACGAATCCGATCCCGGAGGCCCCCACTACGGGGACGGGATCAAGGGGAACCCCGTGTCCGGCGTTCCCGGGGTGTCCGGAGGCGCCGACGCATTGGCCGACGGGCAGGGGGACGGCCTCGACACCGGGGACCGGGTAGATTTCGACATCGGAGCGGAGGCATCGGACGAGGCGGATTTCGAGACGTTTCGGGCCCTGGATCCCAGTGTGTTCACCGAAGGGGCCGAGAGCGGGGCGGTGGATCTCGAGGTAGACGCCGACGTCGACCTGGGCGACGCGTAGACGGCCGCTGGGAGTGCCACCGCCGCTGAGAACCGGAACCGCGACCCTGACGGATACCCGGACCGGGTCAGCTCCGGTCGAGGCCGTAGGCGTGGATGCGCCGGTAGAGGGTCGCCCGTGAGATTCCCAGCAGGTGGGCCGCCCGAACCTTGTTGCCACCGGTGGTCCTGAGGGCTTCGACTATGGCGTCGGCCTCCTGCTGCTGGAGGCCGTGGAGGGGGAACCGGGTCGCGTGCTGGTCGATGTGGTCCGGCAGGTGGGTGACGTCGAGGGGTCGGGTGCCCGCCCGGGCCACCGTGGCCCGCAGCACCGACTCCAGCTGCCGCACGTTTCCCGGCCAGGGCTGGCGGGCCAACACGTCGGCGACAGCCCGGGGCAGGTCGGTCCGGCCCAGACCCCAGAGGATGAATCGGGCCAGAACCGCTATGTCGGAACGACGCTGTCGCAGCGGGGGAATGCTGATCCGCAGCACCGATAGCAGGTCGTGGAGAATCGCCGACCCGTCCCCGGGGGCGACGGCCGCACCGGAGGATGTGGCGATCACCCGGCCCACGGTCGGGAGATCCTCGATCAGCGCCGCCGCGGCGGCCGCCACCCGGTCGGGGAGCAGGTTGATGTTCCGGAGCACCACCGTCGATTCCGAGTTCAGGTGACGATCCAGGGCCTTCAGCCACCTGCGGGTCCCCTCGAGGGGAAGCGAACTGCAGTCGGCGATCTTCACCGTGGGGGTGGCGCCGAGGCGGGCCACGGTCCGGGCCAGTGTGAACCTCCCGGTGCCTCGCTCCCCGGTGATCAACAGGGGCTCCCGGGCGAGGGCGGAGCGGTGAGCCTCGTTCACCACGGCCAGCCATGAATCGCTGGTCCCGACCATCCCCGGCAGGGAGCGGCGGCGGTTCCGTCGCCGATGAGGTCGGACCGCCGGCACGACCTCGACGACCGCGCCCTGGAGTTCCGCCCCTCGGTGAAGGGGGCGGCAGCGGAGCCCCACCGGAGGTAGCGAACCCCGGTCGAGTGCGGTGGTGGCCGGGCTGCCGGTGGCCACGGCCGCCGACACGTGTTCCCAGAGTTCGTCATGGTCGACCCCCGAGATGAGCCGCCGGGCGGCGGGCCCGGCGATGAGGACCTCGGCGTTGACGGTGAGGACCGGCCGTTCGGCCGACGTACGGACCCGGACGAACTGCTCCAACAGGTAGCGCTCGGCCGGAGTGGCCCGGTCCAGCAGGATCCTGCTGATCTCCGATGTGAGGTTGGTGGTCATCGGCAGGAGCAGGGGGTTGGTCTCCTCGACGGGGCACATGACCCCGATCGTTCCCCTCACCTCCGACGAGATCGGATCCACGATGGGGGCGTTCACACACGTGAAAGGCTTGAAGATCTCCAGGAAGTGATCATCGCCGACGACCACCGCCGGCCGGCGTATCTCCAGGCAGGTCCCCACGCCGGTGGTGCCGGCGTCCTCCTCGGCCAGGCTGTATCCGACCTCGACCCCACATGAGTCCATCGCCCCGAGGATCTCCCCCGTGCCCGCCGACCGGTGGGTGAGACGGCCCGCCGAGTCGGCGACGACCACGCCGATCGGGCTGTCGTGGAGTTGTGAGCCGATGTGGTCGAGGAGCGGCCCGATCAGCTCGGTGATCTCGACGGCATCGGCCGTCGGGTCCCCCGCCCACGGGACCCCCGGCCGGGACGGATCGACGCCGAGGCGCGTGGCGCGTCGGTGGGAGGCCTCGATCACCTGGGGCATGCGTGCCGTGGGCCCCATGACCGGACCCCCTCTGGTGGATCGCTGCGGGTTCCCTCGCGTCACCCTAGAGGTTCGGCCGAATCTGAGAAAGTAGCCCCCTGGTCCCGGTGGTCCGTCGCCTCCGACATCTTCCCGGGAGGATCGTGGCGGATGCCGACCACTCGGCAACCGTCCGCACCGCCTCGCTGATCGACAGGTGTCGAGGTGTCCCGGCACTGTCTCAGATTGAGACAGTGCCGGGCGCCCTGAGCTGCGACCCTGGGTGGGCACGACGGGATCGGGCCCGGGGGACCGGGGCCCGGACAGGTGTCGACGGAGCGGCCGTGAACGGATCCACGACAGTTGGGATCATCGCCAATCCGGCCTCGGCGCGTGACATCCGCCGCCTGGTCGCCGAGGGCGCTCCGGTCACCACCAACGACAAGATCGGCATCCTCAAACGGGTGCTGGTGGGACTGGGTTCCGTCGGGGTCGAGCGGGTTCTCTCGATGACCGACCTGTCGGGGATCTCAGGCGGCCTGCAGGCTCTGGCCGACCGGCTCTCGGCTCGGGGCTGGCCCCGCCTGGATTTCGTGGACCACGAGATAACCGAGACCCCCCTCGACACCGTCGTGGCTACCCGGGCGATGGCCAGGGCCGGCGTGGGAGCCATCGTCGTACTCGGCGGGGACGGAACCAATCGGCTGGTGGCCGCCGGTTGCGGCGACATCCCGATGGTCTCGATCTCCACGGGTACCAACAACACCTTCCCCCGTTTCGTCGAGCCGACCGTCGCCGGTATGGCCGCCGGGCTGGTGGCCACCGGGAAGGTCCACGCCGGTGATGTGACCGCCCGGGCCAAGTACCTGCTGGTGAGTTCCGGGGAGGTGTCCGAATGGGCGCTGGTCGACGTGGCGGTGACCGACATGGACTTCGTGGCCTCGGGTGCGGTGTGGGATCCGGCGGGGGTCTCCGAGCTGTACCTGTGTTTCGCCGAGCCCGGTGCCATCGGCCTGTCGTCGATCGGGGCCAACCTGAACCCGGTATCGCGGTCGGCTCCTTGGGGCATGTACTTGAAGTTGGGGCCCCCGGCGGCCCTGACGGTGACCGCCCCGGTCGGCCCGGGTCTGGTCCGTCAGGTGGCGGTGGCGTCCCACGAACTCATCGAGGCGGGCGGCTCCCGTGCGATCGGGCCCGGCGGCGGGGTGATCGCCATCGACGGCGAGCGGATGATCCGCCCCGAACCGGGACAGGAGACGACCGTCACCCTCATGGCCGGCGGACCCCGGGTGGTCGACGTCGGGGCGACCATGGCCCGGGCGGCGGAGACCGGGGTGCTGGTGGGACCGCCACCGCGGAGCCCCGGAGCCCACGACCCCTGAACCCGGGTGGTTCGGACCCACACCACGACCCCGCGGATCACCCCCGGACTGTGGGGGCCACGGGACCGATTCAACCCAAACGCCGGAGACGCCCGGCAGAGCAACCGAGACACACGAAACGCACGAGACAAGGGAGAACGAGATGACGACACCGAATCGCGTCGACCTCTACGCCGAGATGGTCAGGATCCGCACGTTCGAGGCCCGGATCCTGCAGGAGTACCACGCCGACAAGAGCCCGGCCTGGGACATCGGGGCCGGGCTGATACCCGGCGAGATGCACCTGTCCGCGGGTCAGGAACCGGTGGCCGTCGGCGTCAGCGCCCATCTGACCGACGACGACGCCGTGACCGCCACCCATCGGCCCCACCACTTCGCGCTGGCCCACGGAGTGGACATGAAGAAGCTGGCGGCGGAGATCTACGGACGCACCACCGGCCTGTGCCACGGCAAGGGTGGCCACATGCACCTGTTCGACCCCACCCACCACTTCTCCTGCTCGGGGATCATCGGGCAGGGTTACCCGGTGGCCTGCGGCCAGGCCATGGCCATGAAGCGCCGGGGCACCGACCACGTGGCGGTGGCGGTGGCCGGTGAGGGAGCGGCCAACCAGGGGGCGTTCCACGAGTCGCTCAACCTGGCGGCGCTGTGGAACCTGCCGGTCGTGTTCGTCATCGAGGACAACGACTGGGCGATCTCCGTCCCCCGCTCCCACTCGACGGCCACGCCCTCCAACGCCGACCGGGCGGCAGGGTACGGGATGCCCGGCGTGAGGGTCGAGAAGAACGATCCCGACGCGGTCTACGAAGCGGCCGGGGCGGCGGTGGACCGGGCCCGCAACGGAGAGGGCCCCAGCCTGATCGAGGTGCACACGGTGCGGCTCTGGGGGCATTTCGAGGGTGACGCCCAGGCGTACCGCGGGGCCGAACTCGACACCCTCGACGAACGGGACCCGATTCCCGCCTATGAGGCCCGGCTCATCGAGTCGGGGGAGCTGACTCCGGAGCGGGTGGAGGAGATAGCGGCCGGGGCCGCCGCCGAGGTGGACGAGGCCATCGAATTTGCCAAGGCCAGCCCGGTTCCTCCCCCCGAGGCCGCACTCGAGGA
>DRKF01000495.1 GCA_011051915.1 Acidimicrobiales bacterium
AACCAGAAGGCGGTCAGGAGCAGACCGGCCACACCGGTGGTGAGAGCCCACCAGGTCCGGCGGAACTCGACGGCCAGGAGCACGCCGATGAGCATCACGACCACCGCGATTCGGACGACGGCCGACGAGCTGACTCTCACCGTGGCCGCCACCAGCATGAAGCCGGCGATCGTTACCAGCAGGGTCTGGGTTCGCCCCACCAGGGCCGGCAGGCGGTGGTAGCCACGGGTGGCGACGATTATCACCGCTCCCCCCACCGCGAACAGCAGGGGAATCAGGTGGCTCAGCGCGGTCAGGGCCAGGAACACCGCCGCCCACCCGCGGTACCGGCCGGTGTCCAGCCCGGCGACGACCAGCCCCAGGAAGACCAGGGCGAAGGAGAGAGCCAGGGAGAAGGCGAATTCGCCGGCCAGGGTCGAGGCGATGTTGCCCCCGTAGATGGTGAAGTTGAAGTCGAACACGTACGCCAGCCCGGCGACGGAGAGCATGGCGGGCAGAGGGAAGGGCAGCCGGGCCAGGCGTCCGAACGCCCAGGCCGCCACCGGAAGACTGACCACCCCGGCCACGGCGATCAGCTTGAACGCCACGCCGTAGGGAAGGACCACGTCCAGAAGCACGATCAGCAGGTAGGGCAGGATCATGTAGAAGTGCATCGCCGGGAATCCGGCGTACCAGTCCTGGGTCCAGCCCCGGAATCGGAAGTTGGGCAGCAGGTTGTCCCTGAGGTAGGCCGGACCCCAGACGTGGGCCCCCATGTCGCCCCCGGCGGGGAGGGTGTCGGAGAGAATCTTGGAGGGGTGGAGCCGCACGAACACCGCCGCCGCCGAGGCCGCCACCACGATGAACGTGATCCAGCTCTCCATGGGGGCGGCCATGATCCGTCCGGCCCACCTCGATACCGCGGCCGGTCCTCGGAAGGACCGGCGGGCGAGCCCTGCGGTGGGAGCCTCGGCCTCGACGGGTTCCATGGGAGCCAGGACATCCACGGGGGGCTGTTCGTCGACGGGATCCGCTGTGGGGGTCCCCGACTCGGGAGGCGGTTCGGAGCCACCTGGGTGTGAAGAAACCATGAGTTCAACAGTTTCTCATCCCCGGCGCCCCGAAGTGACGCGCATCCCGTCTGTTGGGTCCCGACCCGTCCCCGGACCGACCCTACGCGGTATCGGCGCCGGGGCCTTCTCCCCTACCGGGCCAGACCCGAGATCAGCTCCAGAGCCTCATCCCGGGTGGTGGGGCGGCCCTGTTCCACCCAGGTTCGACGGTCGCACGGCGAGCAGTGCTGGAGTACGAGATCCCCCCTGGGGGTCTCCAGGTGGATCTCCACCAGCTGGCGGTCACAGGAGGGGCATCTGTGGGGCACGGTTCTTCCTCGAATCGCCACTACACGTGGGCATGGGGTTCTCTTCAACCACTTTGTGTGGTTACAAGGTCCCTATCGCCACTGTATGTGGCAATTCAAGGAAATCGACTACTCAACGTGAGTCAAAGGCGCTCGGCCAGCAGTCCGGCCACGCCCATCAGGTTGAACCCCATGTGGAGGAATATCGTCACCGACAGCCGTCCGGTGCGATTCAGCGCCACCGCCAGCACCAGCCCGAACAGTCCCAGCCCGAGGAACTGGAGCAACTGGAAGTGCACGGCACCGAAGATCACGGCCGACAACAGCAGGGCCGGGACCGTCGGCAGGGATCTCTCCAGTCCACCCTGGACCAGGCCCCGGAAGAAGAGCTCCTCGCAGACCGGCGCCACCACGACCACCATCAGGACCAGCAGCCAGATCTCGCTGTCGGAGAACCGGTCGGTGAGCTGGCGGGCGGCGGTGGAGACGTCGTCGTCGACGAATCTCAGAACGGGGGCGTAGATGGGGATCAGGGCCAGCTGGGCCACGGCTCCCCCGACCAGACCCGCCGGAACGTCGTACCAGCGGAACCGGTCGAGCCTCAGGGCCGAGGCGGGGCTCAGACCTCCCAGGGCCGGTATCACCAGAGCTCCACCGGCCAGGGAGAGGAACAGGGGAAGGGACGACACGAAGGTCTCCACCCCGTCCATGGAATCGATGCCCGCCCCGTCCTCGACCATCTGTGCCACCGCGATGGCCGTGAGCACCAGGCCCACGAAGTAGGCGCCGAGTGCCAGGGGCAGGGTCAGACGGGCCGGTGGCGGAAGCCGGACGGGATCTTCGGAGGGGGCCGGTGGGGGCGTGTCCACCCGCAGTGGTCTACCAGCCGGGAACACCTCTTGGCGTCCACAGGGGCCCACGCGGCGGGAACAGGCCCCCGCCACCACGGCGATCCGGCGGAGAGACCGCGTGGCTACACCGGCCGATGATCGGCGGCGTCCTCCGACGAACCGGAGACTCAGCCCGCCAGAGCGGTGTCGGTCTCCACCGCCGCCAGAACGAAGGCCGCCTCGGGACCCCGGGCGTCCTCGAGGGTCCAGCCCCGCGGTGGGTCGAACCTCTCGGCGTGGAGGGCGCACAGGTCCAGAACATGAGGATCACTGTCGCCCAGGGCCTCGAGACGGACATGGCCCCGGGCGTAGTCGAAGCTCAGGGCCACCTCGGCCTCGCGGCTGCACAGAGGGCGTGAACAAAGCCTTTGCATCGGGCCCACGCTACCCCCGTTCGGGCTCCGAACCCGGGATACCGAATCACCCCAACCCACCCCCGACCCCCGATGGCGAATCACCCGAACCCACCCCGGACCCGGGATACCGAATCACCCCAACCCACCCCCGACCCCCGAAACCCGGCCACCCCAACCCACCCCGGACCCGGAAGCGCCTTCCGAACTCCTAGCATGGGCCCATGTCACGTGACACTCCCGAAGGCTCCGGACCCCGGCCTCCGTCGCGGGTCCGCGGCGACGGAGGCTTCCCCCGCTGGTCCATATGGATACTGGTCGGACTGGTCGTGGCCTCCTTTGTTCTCCCACCGTTGCTCAACAACGACACGCGGGAGTCCATCGACTACAGCGACTACATAGCCCGGGTGTCACGCGGTGAGGTCGACTCCGTGGAGATCTCCAACCGGGACGGGCGTATCACCGGCGTCCTCAGCGATGGCACCGAGTTCACCACCGTGGGGCCCACCAAGAACAGCGAGGACGACCTGGCCCTGCTCAAGGACCGCAACGTCGACTACAAGTTCGTCAACCCCCGCACCAGCATCCTCGGCCTGCTGCTGCCGATTCTGCTCCCCCTGGCACTGATCATCGGCTTCCTGTTCTGGATGCAGCGTCGGGCCCAGGGCCAGATGTCGGGAATCATGTCCATAGGTCGTTCGCGGGCCAAGACCTACACCACGGAGAGACCGGGAACCACCTTCGCCGACGTCGCCGGCTACGAGGGCGTGAAACAGGAGATCCGCGAGGTCGTGGACTTCCTCAAGCACCCCGAGCAGTTCGCCGCCATCGGTGCCCGTATCCCCAAAGGGGTGCTGCTGGTCGGTCCCCCGGGAACCGGCAAGACCCTGATCGCCCGGGCCGTGGCCGGTGAGGCCGGGGTTCCCTTCATGTCCGTCACCGGTTCGGACTTCATGGAGATGTTCGTGGGAGTCGGGGCCAGCCGGGTCCGCGACCTGTTCCAGAGCGCCCGCAAGCTGGGAAGGGCGATCATCTTCATCGATGAGATCGACTCCATCGGTCGCAAGCGCGGAGCGGGTCTCGGTGGCGGCCACGACGAGCGGGAACAGACGCTCAACCAGATGCTGGCCGAGATGGACGGTTTCGAGGCCACCGAGGGCATCGTCATGATGGCGGCCACGAACCGGCCCGACGTGCTGGACCCGGCCCTTCTGCGTCCGGGCCGTTTCGATCGTCAGGTGGTGGTGCCCCTGCCCGAGATGGAGGAGCGGCTGGCGATCCTGAGGGTGCACTGCGCCGACAAGCAGGTCTCGCCCGACATCGACCTCACCACCATGGCCAGGGGTACTCCGGGGATGTCCGGGGCGGACCTGGCCAACCTCGTCAACGAGGCCGCCCTCCACGCCGTACGCCGGGGAGGCGACCGGATCGAGGCCGAGGACTTCGAGGCGGCGCGCGACCGGATCATGATGGGTCAGCGGCGGGAATCGGTGGCCATGAGCGACCACGAGAAGCGCATCACCGCCTACCACGAGGGGGGCCATGCTCTCATGGCCACCCTTCTGCCCCACGCCGACCCGGTCCACAAGGTGACGATCCTGCCCACCGGACAGGCCCTGGGAGTCACCCAGCAGCTCCCCGAGGAGAAGCACAGCTACAACCGCCACTACATAGACGACCGCCTCGCGGTCCTCATGGGCGGCCGGATGGCCGAGGAACTGATCTTCGGTGTCACCTCCACCGGGGCGGCCAACGACCTCATGGTGGCGACTGAGCTGGCCCGCAAGATGGTCCGCGAGTGGGGAATGAGCTCCCGGCTGGGACCCATGGCCTGGGGGGCCAACAACCAGGTCTTCCTCGGTGAGGATCTCGTCAGCTCCCGTGAGTACAGCGACGAGACCGCCCGGGTTATCGACGAGGAGGTCGAGCGGATCCTCCGGGCCCAGGAGGAGCGCACCCGTCGCCTCCTGCGCCAGAGTCGCAAGGCCCTGGAGCTGGTCGCCGACGCCCTGCTCGACAAGGAGACGGTCAGCGGGGCCGAGGTCCGCGAGCTGGCCGAGCGGGCGGCCCGCGAAGGACGGGGGGAAGGGGTGTCACCCGAAGCGGACCGGTCCGGGGTGACGTCCATAGCCCCGACCCCGCCCGTCACACCCGACCCGAATCCCGTCTCCCACCGGGACGAGACCCGGTAGCAGCTTCCCCGCCTACCCACGGCCTCCGAGGGGTGGGAACACCGACGAACCCCGCCCGATCAGCCCCGGTACCCACCGACGCACCCCGCCCGATCAGCCCGACGAGTCCGAGGTGGTGCTCCCCTCCTCCACCAGGGTGGCCAGAGCGTCCCAGAGCTCTCCCGTACGGGGCGGTCCCAGGATGCCCAGGCGGGTCACCCCCTGGTTGTCGACGACGACCGTGGTCGGCACGGTGTCGATTCCGTACCTCTCGTGCAGGGTGGGGTGCTCATCGCGGTTCACGATCCTGACCGCCACGTCATCCCCCTCGACGGTGGCCACCTTGGTCCTCATCTCGTCGCAGGCGTCACAGGCCGGGGCGGTGAAGACCACCAGAAGCCAGGGGACATCGGTGTCGTCGAAGTCGTTTCGGTCGAGCTGTTCGGGAATCGACCCCTGCCGTCCCTGGGTGGGGGGATCGGGCCGCCTCCGATTCAGGGTGTAGGCGACGGCGACGGCGACGGCCAGCAGGATCAGGGCGATGATGAGACGTTCCACGCCCCAGATCATCCCACGTGCACCGATTCCCCCGGCAGCGGTATGACCACGTGCACCGATTCCCCCGGCAGCGGTGCGGCCACGTGCACCGATTGCCCCGGCAGCGGTATGACCACGTACACCGATTCCCCCGGGCAGCGGTATGACCACGTGCGCCGATTCCCCCGGCAGCGGTGCGGCCACGGCCGTCAGCCTCCCGCTCCAGCAGTGCGACCACGGCCGTCCAGTCGAGGGCCGTACGTGGATCACCACGGTCCCCGGCCGGGGTCCCGGCGCCCTCAGGCCTCAGCCCAGCGCCAGTCCGTTGGACACCGCCACGCCCGTGGAGTCCACCGCCTCACTCATCAGCGACACACCCACAGGTGCCTGGGCGTCGACGCGGGCCGCCTCCATCCCCGGCGGCAGGACCACCGAGGTGGTCCCCAGACCCTGGAGCGTGACCCTCTCCACGGCCGTGCCGTCGAGGCGGGCCACGACCACGTCGACGGCATCGACGTCGGGATTGTGTATGAGAACCCGGGATACACCGTCGGGAAGATCCGCGGCCAGGACCAGCCACCGCTTCGACACCCGAGGCAGTGCGGCGGAGACGGAGAGTCCCCCAGCCGCCCGGGCCGTTCGCACCACCGGCAGCTCGACCGGTTCGGCCGGCTCCGGGGGCACGGTGGTCGTCGTGGTGGTCGTGGTGGTCGTGGTCGGAGGCTCCGTCGTGGTGGTCGTCGACGTATCCCCCTCGGGCGCCGAGGTGTCCGTCGAGTCCGCCGCCACCGTGGTCGGAGGCACGGTGGTCGCGGTCGTGGTTGTGGTGGTCGGAGGCTCCGTCGTGGTGGTCGTGGGAGCAGGTGGCAACGCCACGGGAGACAGACGGATCTCCACATCGACGACCACCGGCACCCCATTGGCCGACTGGACCACGAGTCCCAGGGGTATCTCGGGGGCCACCCCGAGACGCAACTCGTCCTCGAACTGCGAGGTGGACACCACCGGCACGACCAGGACATCTCTGGGCCCGACCGTGAGCTCGATGGGATCCCCGCCGGCGAACAGGTCCTCGGTCTCCGCCGCCAGATCCACCTCGGCCGGTTCATCGTTGGGGTTGTAGATGTGCACCTCGACCAGGGTTCCGTCGTCGAGGATCACCCCGGGGAACGTCCAACCGGGGGCCGGGGCCACCGACCCGAGGGCCACCGACAGGCCCGAACGCCCTTCCGACCCGTCGAAGGACTGAACCCGATCCACGACGACCCGGCCCGACCGGGTTCGCAGGGCCACGGCCACCGAATCCCTCCTCCGGACGTGCAATCCCAGATCGACAGCCACCGCAGTTCCCGACGGCACGACGATCGAACGGAGGTCGGCGGCGGTGAAGACCCCTATCTCGGCCTCGGTGGCGAACTCGACGTCGACGACGGCGTCGCCGGGGAAGGGGTTGAACAGCACCAGCTGCTCGGTCGCGTCCCGGCTCGTGTCACCGGCGGCGAAGTACCACTCCGGTGACGCCGCCGGGGCACAGGGTGCGAGATCCACCCCCCGACTGCCGGTCATGACCCGACCCACCTGGAGTTGGCCCCCCGGTGCCTCCACCATGGCCGCGACCACGTCACCCTCCTGCTCACCGGCCACCGGGAGATCCTCGACCGATCCGCCCGGAACACTCACGGTCACGGTCGTGGGGGCGGAGGTGGCACTGAACAAGGTCACCACCACGGGTACGGAGTCCTCACCGAGATTCGTGAGCTGGAGAACGGCCTCGGTGTCGGTGCCCTCCCCCTCCACCCGGTTCAGGTGGACAGTGGGGCAGAACCACGACGAGGTGAGGGGATCGGAGGTTCCCGTGGCGACGGACGGGGTGGCCGACGGAGACGGGCGCTCCTGACCGGGGACCAGCCGGTCGGCCACGACACCGGCGACGAGGGCCAGAACGATCAGCAGCCGGGCCGGCCAGCGCCAGGCCCTCATGACTCGACCCCGCTCCGCCGGGTGGATCTCCCGAACCATCGGCTGCCCGTCCTCTGGCGCCGACGCCGGCGGGATTCGCTCAGTACCACCCGAACGGTCACCGCCCAGATCAGGAGTTGCAGGCCCAGCACGTAGGTGTCGGTGGGAGATCTCTCGAAGGTCAGACGCGCCGGCCCCGATGAGACCACGTCGAACAACGGCGCCCACCCGTGGGCCAGGTCGCGCCCCACGGCCCGGTCGGAGACCTCCAGCCTCCACTGATCAGGGGCCCCGTAGGCGGCCACGACCGTTCCCGGGTCCAGGTCACCGGTGAACTCCGTGGAGGACAGCCGCCGAGGCAGAACCGCAACCGATTCCGGAGCGTCCGAAATGGCCTCTCGGGCCCTGTCGGTTCCCCGCAGGAGCCCCGGGTCGGCATCCAGCAGCCGAGCCCGCACCGGTATCCACGCCGTGTTGAGGAACACCAGCACCGAGGGATCCGCCGCCACCGGTCTCAGATCGATCTGACTCTCGAGAGCACCGCGCAGAACCGGGTCGGCCTCCTCGACCTCCACATCGGTGAACGAGGGAGCCGGTGCGAGCGGGACCACCACGTACCTGACCCCGTACTCGCCGAGAAGCCGGCCCATTCTCGCCGTCCGGCCACCGAGGCCGTCGTCGATCACGTCCACGAGACTCCGGGTGTCAGAAGTCAGCGGTCCCGCCCACTGGTCTCTGACATCGGGAAGCCCATCGACGCTGGTCGCCATGTAGACCTCGCCGAAGCCCGTCGGCCAGCCCTCCGCAGGCAGGAGAGCGGGATCTCCGAGCCACAGGATCCGATCCGCACCGGAATCCGTAGAGTCCAGGAATCCGAGGGCTCCGTGCAGATCGGTCCGCGGCACACCCATGGCTCCCCCGGTCAGGGCCCCGAGCACCGGTAGCACTCCCAGGGCCAGACCGGCCACGGCGCCGCCGATGGCGAGTCGCCGCCAGGGCAGGGAGAAGCGCGGTACGTCCATCTCGAAGGCCGCGAAACCCAGAGCCGCCGCCCACGCCAGACCCACCCCCGCGGGCACGAGGACCACCGGGAGGTCGGGGAGGTCGAAGGGGAGGATTCCCCTGACGGCCAGCCAGGCCACGGCCCAGGATCCGAGGGCCAGGGACCACGCCCTCGGAGCCCATGCCGCCCGCCAGCCGGTTCCGAGCAGAAGCGGAACGGCCGCCACCACCACCAGACCCAGACCCCACAGGGGGCCCCCGAACCGCGGCCCGCTGAACACGAGGAGATCCAACAGATCCCCCGAGCCGCCGCGCCGGGATCCGATCAGCTCGTCGGCCAACTGACCCGGGGTGTCGAGAAAGGAGAGCAACCAGGGCAGGTGGAGCAGGAGGGCGATCAGGGAGGAGATGGTCACGAGGATCACGGCCCGAACCGAGGTCCAGATACTTCCGGTGAACCCCGAGATCACCACGATGGCCACCGCCACCGCCGGAACCGTCACCAGGATCGAGGGTTCGAAGGCGGCCACGACTCCGAGGGCCAGCCCCAGGGCGACGACCTGGTGGGTGAGCGACCGCGGCCTCACACCGGGACCCGCCGGGCCTCCCTTGCTTCCATAGGGGGTGATGCCGATCATGCGGGCCACCCGCAGGACCAGCCACGGCATCGCACCGTAGAGGAGCAGCACGTCCCACCGGCCCGCTGCCAGGGCGTCGAGGGGCAGGGGGATGGCGGCGTAGACGACAGCGGCGGCCAGGCGACCCCGTCGCGAGCCCAGCGGTCCGGCCAGACGCCAGGCGCCCAGCCAGCCGGCCGGAAGCAGGCCCAGAATCAGGATCTGCCTCAGCAGACCCATCCGGCCCAGGAACAAACGGCCGGCGAGAGACAGCAGGACCAGGGCCGTCGGACCGGGACCGGCGGCGCCCGCACCCTGTTCACGCCAGCCCGAGGACCAGGCGTGGGACAACGAGCCCGGACGGGCGAAGGGGGCGAACTGGCCGACGAAGGGAACCCCGCGGGTGATCAGGTGCCGGGTTCCGAACACGAACAGCAACACCATCACGGTCCAGACCAGCAGAGCGGTTCGCCGCGGTCCGTCGCTGAGGGTTCCGGCCATGGCCCGTCCGCGTTCGGCCAGGTCCTGGAACCGGGCCCCTTCCCCGATCTGGCCCCTCAGGAACGCCGACATCCGGGCACTGCCGCGAACCTGGAGCCTCCCGATGTCACTGTCCCTCACCCGACGGACACGGGCCAGATCCCGCCGGGCCGAGGTGATCTGGGCCGAGCGTCGCAGATTCCACCACCACGCCCCGCTGACATCGCGGGCCTGACGGAAGCGCCCCGTGAACAGGGCCAGGAGGGTCTCGCCCAGGGTCAGGGCCAGGGCCGCGGGGAGGACCCGGAGCAGATGGACCCACCCGTAGGACTTGGCCACGGTGCGGAGACGGTGCCGGGACAGCAGCCGGCGGCGGTCATCGTCTCCGCGCCGGTGAGCGAGGGCCTCGAGATGCCGGGCCACGGCGTTGGGCGCGATGACCACCCGCGCACCGGCCACATGGGCCCGCCAGCACAGGTCGAGATCGTCCCCCAGGTAGTCGATGCCCTCGTCGAAGCCGCCGACGGAGTCGAAGAGGTCGACCCTGACCAGGGTGGCCCCGCCCGAGATCATGAACACGTCACGGACCCGGTCGTGCTGTTCCTGGTCCAGCTCCCCGGGGTCGGCGTAGGGGGCCTGCACCCCGAACTTGTCGACGGCGGAACCGACGGACCGGATCCGATCGGGATGCTCCCAGTCCACCAGCTTGGGACCCACTATCCCGGCGTTGGACCGAAAGGCCTCCTCGACGAGGACCGAAACCGCATCGGGGGCCAGACACACGTCGTCATGCATGAACAGGTAGAAGGCGGCCCCCTCGGCCTTCCCCCTGATGTGATTGGCGGCGGCACCGAAGCCGGGGTTGGAGTCCAGGCGGGTCACGATCGCCCGCGGCAGGATCCCGGCCACCCTCTCGGTGGGATCCTCGGCGCTGTCGGCGTCGATGACCAGCACGGCCAGGTTCGGATAGGTCTGCGCGGCCAGGCCGCCCAGGACCTCCTCGAACCAGGGGCCGGGGTCGCGGGTGACCATCACCGCGACCACGGGAGGTACGACTACGGAAGAGGCGGCCACGATCGGGTGAGGCTACAGGACCGGAACCGTCCCGCCGGGGCAGGAGTGCCAACACTCGCCCCTCGGTCGGGTTCCCCGGAGAACTCACGCCCCGGTCGAGGAGATGATCAACAGTTCGTGCTGCCGGGCCCGTCCTCCTTGTGCCCCGGGGCGTCAGAGTGGACAATCGACGGGGAGTCCCGCGCCGCAACCCAGGAGCCGACTTGTCCGACCCCGACAGCACAGCGGAACCGACCGGGCCGAGGGCACCGCTGGTGGATCAGATCGATCTCACCGACGCCGCCTACACCGCCATCGGTTTCGGGATCCTGGGCTTTCAGCGACTGCAGGTCGCCCGGAGGCGTCTGAGACGACGCCTGGAGCGCGAGGGGCGGTTCGGCGGAACGGCCGATACCGATCTGACCGCCCTGTTCGAGCGTCTGGACCGTGGCCTCGACGAACTGGGGGCCGTCCTGCCCGAGCTGGCCGTGCGATTGCTCGATCCCCTGCTGGGCGACACCCGACCCGAACCGACCGACCCCCCCGACGCTTCAGCCGCCCCTGACAGACCTGCCACCCGAAACGGCTCAGAGGCCTCCGAAGGATCCAAGCCCCCGGCGGAGCCTCACCACTAGGGCAGGGGCTTGACGTCGACGACGCCCGAACCGGCGACGCTCGAAATGAAATCCGGGGCGTCTCCGAAGGGGTAGCTGGTACCCGATT
>DRKF01000496.1 GCA_011051915.1 Acidimicrobiales bacterium
ACCGCGCGCTATGACGCGCGAACGGTGACACAGATCCCAATCGACCCCCATCTATGGCACCAACCGCGCGCTATGACGCGCGAACGGTGACACAGATCCCAATCGGCCCCCCATCTATGGCACCAACCGCGCGCTCTGACGCGCGAACGGTGACACAGATCCCAATCGACCCCCATCTATGGCACCAACCGCGCGCTCTGACGCGCGAACGGTGCCATAGATCGAGAGGGGGTCAGTACTTGGCGAGCTCGGCGGCCAGGGGTTCCAGCAGTGAGGCCCGATAGGGGCCTCTCATGGAGAAGATGACCTGGTCGACCCCGGCGGCGAGAAAGGGCTGGGCCCCCACCGCCAGCTCGGCGGGATCGGCGTCGACGGGCCAGCTCATGTGTATCGAGCGCTTGATCTCGGTGGGATCGCGACCCAGGTCGGTGCAGTGACCGATCAGAACCTCGTTCAGCTCCGACCAGGCCTCCGGACTCTCGGGAAAGGTCATGTCCCACTGGTCGGCCCAGCGGGCGGTGGTGCGGAGGATCCTCCGGCGTCCCTTGCCGCCGATCACGATCGGGGGCCGGGGGGACTGCACCGCCTTGGGTTCACAGCGGGCCCCGACCAGCTCGTAGTACTCACCGGAGAAGTCGGTGGTCTCCCGGGTCAGCAGGGAGTCGATGACCTCCACCCCCTCGTCGAAACGATCGCAGCGCTCCCTGATACTGCCCAGGGGAATTCCGTAGGCCTCCGCCTCCGGTTCGAACCAGCCGGCCCCCAGGCCCAGGTCGAACCGTCCACCCGAGATGTGGTCGAGGGTCACGGCCATGTTGGCGGTGACGGCGGGATGACGGAAGTGCATGCCGTTGACCATGCACCCGATGCGGATCCGGTTCGTGGCCTGGGCCATGGCCGCCAGCATGGTCCAGCTCTCGAGGATCCGGCCTTCCATGGGCGGAGTCAGGGGATAGAAGTGGTCCATGTTCCAGGCCGACTCGAACACCTCGATCTGGTCGGCGGCCCGCCAGACATCGAGGAAATCGGCCCAGTCGCCGTGCTGGGGAGGGGTCTTGATGGCGTAGCTCACTTCATCACCTTCTCGAGGCGGTCGATGGTCCTCATGGTCTCCAGGGCCTGCTGCACACTGGCGTTCGGCTCCCGACCCTCGGCGATGGCCGAGAAGAACTCACGATCCTGGAGTTCGATGCCGTCGTTGGAGATGGCGACCCCCGACAGGTCGACCGGGTTGTCGTTGCCGTCGATGAGATCGTCGTAGCGGGCGATGTAGGTGCCGTTGTCGCAGATGTAGCGGAAGAACGTGCCCAGGGGCCCCTCGTTGTTGAACGAGAGGGCCAGGGTGCACAGGGCTCCCGAGTCGGCCGCCTTGAGCCCGATGGACATGTCCATGGCGATGCCCAGCTCGGGGTGGTGGGGTCCCTCCAGGGCCGTCACGTGGGAGGGGATCTCTCCGGTCTGGTACTGGAACAGATCGACGGTGTGGCATGAGTGGTGCCACAGCAGATGATCGGTCCAGCTCCGGGGCTTGCCCAGGGCGTTCATGTTCTGGCGGCGGAAGAAGAAGGTCTCCACCACCAGGTGCTGGAGCTTCAACTCCCCGACGAGGATGCGGTTGTGCACCCACTGGTGACTGGGGTTGAACCGCCGGGTGTGACACACCATGGCCACCAACCCGCTGCGGGCGGCGACCTCGGCCAGTCGCTCGGAGTCGGCCAGGTTGTCGGCCATCGGGATCTCGACCAGCACGTGCTTGCCGGCCTCGAGAGTCTGGATGGCCTGGGAGGCGTGGAGCTGGGTCGGGGTGGTGAGGATGGCGGCCTCGACGCCCGGCTGCGACAGACCCTCGGCCAGATCGAGGGTCCAGTGGGGGATGCCGCGCTCGGTGGCCAGTTCCTCGGTGTCGGCCGCCACCCCGCCCACCAGGGACACGACCTCCACCCCCTCGATCCGGTCCAGGGCATTGAGGTGCTTTCGGGCGATGGCACCCTCGCCGGCCATGCAGATCTTCATGGGAGCTCCCGCTCGTGATTGTGAACAGTATTGTCGATGATAATCCGAGCGGCTCCACGACCACTCCCGATGACCACCACCAGGACGATCAGCCAGACGGCCAGATCCCGATGACCGACACCCGATGACCAGAACTCCCACCGCCACCGATCGCCTGCGACACGCCATCGTCACCGGCCGCCTGGGCCCGGGGGAACGCCTGGTCGAGTTGCAGCTCACCGAGATGCTCGACGCCGGGCGGGGTGCCGTGCGGTCGGCCCTGGTGGAACTGGAGAAGGAGGGCCTGGTCATCAGGGAGGCCAACCGCGGGGCCACGGTGCGCCGGGTGTCACTGGCCGAGGCCATCCAGATCACCGAGGCCCGCTCGGCGCTGGAGTCCCTGGTCGCGGCCCGGGCCGCCACCCGGGCCACCCCGGCCGACCGCCGCGAACTCCAGGACCTGGTGACCGAGATGGGCCGGACGGTCGAGGCCGCCGATCACGCCCGCTACTCCGAATTGAACAGCCTGCTCCATGCCGCCCTGCGACGCATCAGCGACCACACCGTCGCCAACGAACTGGTCGCCAACCTCCGGGACCGCGCCGCCGGTCATGAGTACCGGCTGGCACTGATGCCCGGCCGGCCCGAACATTCCCTGCAACAGCACCGGGCCATTGTCGCCGCGGTGACCGCCGCCGACCCCGAGGCGGCTGCCACCGCCATGGCCGAACACCTGGCCTCGGTGATCGACGTCCTACGTCACTGGGCCCAGATCGAGCAGAAGGCGGTCTGAACCCACCCCGAATCCGGTCAACCCGACACCCATCGCTCATCCCCGGGCCGGTACCGACGACCGGAAAGGGTGAGTATGAACCGCCTCATCCACCTGACACTGGTCGCCACCGTGTTGCTCGCGGCCTGCACCTCGGGATCCGGCGATCCGCGGACCGCCCCCGGGGACCCGACCACGACTTCGACGAGCCCCACAACGACTGAGGCCGCCCCGGGCCCCGCCCCCACGTCCAACCCGACCTCCACGTCCACGACACTCGCCGGGTCGACCACCACGGCCGAAGCCCCACGTGAGCCGACCTGGGTTCCTCTGGCGGCCGGCGAGGTCGAGGGGGATGCGGTGACCGACGCCGATCTGGACCTGCTGGCCTCCCGCTACCGGGTCCTGGTGGCCCAGAACCTCAGCCCCGCACAGCGGGACCGGCTCCGTGAGCTGAATCCGGAGATCCTGCTGATCAAGTACCAGGCCTCCGTCAGCGCCCCGCCGGCCCTGGTGGAGAGCCACCCCGAGTGGGCGGTACGCGGACCTTCCGGCGACCCCGTGCACTCCCTGAACTCCACCTCCCTGGTCATGGTGAACCCGTCCGACGTCGAACTCCGCCGGGCCCGCACCGCCCAGGCCACCGCGGCGATGACCGAAGAGGGGTTCGACGGGATCATGTACGACGAGGCGGTCATCGTCCGGGGTGACTTCTACCGCGGATTCGACGGTATCGATCCCGAAACCGGGCAGACGTGGACCATGGAGGACTTCCGCGCCGCCCAGTTGGAGAACGTGCGCTCGATCCGAGCCGCCAATCCCGACGGATTCATCGCCTGCAACAGCGTGGGCAACGGAACCCGCTACTTCGAGGAGATCGAGTGGGCCCACCGGTTCGCCCAGGTCTGCGACGCCCTGGTGGCGGAGAACTACCGCGGCGGATCCGGTGATCCCGGCCACGTCGAGTCGGAACAGGAATGGCTCGATGACGTGGAGATGGGATACGACGTCGACGAGAACGGAGCCTCCCTGAACGCCTACGTGGAGATCGTCACCGACCGCCCCGGCGACGAGACGACGAGACTCCGGGCCG
>DRKF01000497.1 GCA_011051915.1 Acidimicrobiales bacterium
GGATCGTGGGCCACACGATCCTCGCGCGAGTTGTGAGGGACACCCTGGTCCCCGCCCTCGCCGTCGACCGCCGCCAGGGGGCTGGGCGTGATGGCCCTGCTGGTACCGGCGACCCTGGGCGCGGTCATGGTCATCGGCCGCCTCTAGCCTCATGACAATGGAGTGGGTCAGGGAGATCGACGAACTGCACCGGTTCTTCGAGGCCTGGTTCCTGGGCGAGGAATCCTCGCTCGATCGGGCCGACAGTGCCTTCGCGCCGGGATTCACCCACATCGGGCCCGATGGCGAGTACCGGAACCGGACCCAGGTCATGTCCATGCTCCGCGACGGCCGCGGCCACTCCCAGGGCATCGGGATCACGACCTCCGGACACCGCCTGGTTCTCGAGACCGCCGAGGGCATCGTGGCCACCTATGTGGAGACCCACGACCTGTCCGAGGCTCGGAACCGGCGCCTGACCACGGTGGTCTTCGTCCCCGAACCCGCCGCTCCGAACGGCCTCCACTGGCTGCACGCGCAGGAGACCTGGATCCCCTAGGTCAGAAGGGGTCGCCACCGCTGAGAGCGACCGAAGTCCACAACGTCGTCCTGGGCGCTCCATGCTCCTCACTCCTCCATGGGTTCCCAGTGTGGGCAGACATGTTGTGGTCCCCGCCGGACGGTCGGAATCTCACAGGGACCCGTTCACGGGCCGGGCCATCGCTCGACGTCGAAAATCACGGGTGGGGGAACAACAACAGTCCTAACGTGGACCGAATGCTCACGAAGCCACCGGATCTCAGCGACTTGTCGGTCGCGGAAGCGGTCAACGCCGGTTGGGGCCTCCCGGTCGACAGGATGGAACATGCGCCGGTCGGGTTCGGCGGTCGCCACTGGTCCACCTGGTCTGATGGCCGGAGGTGGTTCGTCACCGTCGACGATCTCGAGGTCCGACGACGAAACGCCGATGAGACCCTGGAGGACGCGGCCCGTCGGCTGATCGCCGCTCTGGACACGGCGGAGGACAGCGCCTTTGAGTGGGCGATCTTCTCGCGGATACTGGGATCCTGAGTGGCACACCACTCCGAGTCCGACTCCCGTGCCGATTTCGGTGCCGACACGACACCAGATCGCCCCGGCGACAACAGGCCCTCCGATGCGGCGGTCCTCGAGTTCCTTCGGGAGCATCACGGTGAAGACGCCAGAGACCTCGAATTGCTGCCCGGCGGCTTCTGGTCGGCGGCCTACGCCTACCGGGTGGGTGACGACGAGCTGGTCCTTCGCATCAGCGACACCCCACACGGCTTTCGAGCCGACCGACTCGCCACCGGCTACAAGTCGACCGGGCTACCAGTTCCCGAGGTCCTCACCATCGGCGAGGGATTCGGGCGCTGGTTCGCCATCTCCCGGCGCCACCACGGACGGTTCCTCGAGGACGCCGGTGTCGAGGAAGCCGACGCCCTGCGCCCCACTCTTGTCGCCCTCCTCAGCGAACTGCGAACCGTCCCCGACACGGGCGCACCCACACCGCCCTGGCGCAACTGGTTGCTGAACGGAATCGGCGACCGGCCCGGGAACTTCACCTCGGGCTGGCGTCAGCGGCTCACCGCCCACTCCGATGCCGAACGAATCTTCCGGGGTGTCGACAACCGCATCCGCGCCCTGCTCGACGCCTGTCCCGACCGCCGGGAACTCGTCCACTCCGATCTCCTCCACCAGAACGTTCTCATCACACCGTCCGCCGACGCTGTCACCGCCGTGTTCTCCTGGAAGTGCTCCACCTGGGGCGACGCCCTCTACGACCTGGCCTGGTGCACCTTCTGGGGCCGCTGGCACGAGGGAATCGGCGCCCTGAACCTCTGGGACCACATCCTGCCCACACTCCCACCATCCGCGTCGGTCGATGCCGGCACCCGTCACCATGTCTACGAACTCCAAATCGGTGCCAACCACCTCGCCTGGTACGTCACCCTCGGCGAGGACGGAAACCTCCGCTGGACCCTCGACCAGCTCGACGAGATCCTCGAACGCGGACCACTTCGTTGAACCGGTGAACCGGCCGGGGCCTGTCGACACCGGTTCCAGGGTCGTCGTCGGAGAGGCCGGGCCCGGCCTCTGTGGTTGAGGCCGGTGCCGGCTCGACCACCCGAACCACCAGTCACCGGTGACGGTTGGCTCGAACCGTTCGACAGTTCACCGTGCCTGGTGGAGACTCGGTCGGCTGGTACCGGAGCGACGCCGATCGTCGCCATCGCAGGCAGGACCCGACATGGCCACCCGAATCGTCGCCGAAGTGCTCATACCAGGTAGAGGCGAACCGGTCGACGGGGGCACGGTCGTACTCGACCACGGCGAGATCGCCTTCGCCGGGGCGACCGGCGACGCCCCGCCCTCCGGTCCGGAGGACGAGGTCTTCGAGGTCCCCGCCGTCATGCCCGGACTCTGGGACTGCCACACCCATCTCCTGGGGTTGGCGGCGCCCAACATCGAACTGCTCGGCACCACCGATCCCGTTCTGGCCA
>DRKF01000498.1 GCA_011051915.1 Acidimicrobiales bacterium
CGGCCGGTTGGCGTCTGGTGGTGCCCACCTATGTCGTGGGCGCCGGTACCGGGATCCTCACCGCCTACCAGTTGCCCGACCAGCCTGCGGTCAACCCCTGGCCCATGTGGCGGAAGTCGCCTCTGCATCGGGCCGCTCCCGACTCCGGCGGTGACCCCCTGCCCCCGGGGTTCTGCCGCCGCTCGGTGAACCCGACACCACGACCCGACTCGTCGGCCGCCTCCGGCTACTGGATTCTCGACGCCGCCGGAGTCGTCACCGCGTTCGACGCCCCCCACTACGGGGACCTCTCCACCACGCCTCTTCCCCCCGGGGTCACCGCGGTGGCGATCACCGAGACCGCCACCGGCAACGGCTACTGGATCCTGGACTCCGCCGGCGGGGTCCACACCTTCGGTGACGCCCGATTCCTGGGCTCGATGCAGGGGCTGGAGCTCAAGGCGCCCATCGTCTCCATGGCCGCACTCCCGACGGGTGACGGCTACTGGCTGCTCGGTGCCGACGGCGGGGTGTTCAGCTTCGGCGCCGCCCCGTTCCACGGCTCCACCGGGGCCCTCGACCTCAAGGCGCCGATCATCTCCATGGCCCCGACCAACGACGGACGCGGGTACTGGCTGCTGGCCTCCGACGGCGGGGTGTTCAGCTTCGGCAGCGCCCGGTTCCACGGCTCGACCGGGGCCATGACCCTGGCTGCGCCGGTCATCTCCATGGCCGTTGACCCCAACGGCAAGGGGTACTGGCTACTGGGCGGCGACGGCGGGGTGTTCAGCTTCGGGGTGCCGTTCTGGGGCAGTGTCCCCGGCCTGGGTCTCTGCAGGACAGCCAACGCCATCGAACTTCGCCCGACCTCCGACGGGCGCGGCTACTACGCCCTGGGCGACACCGGGGGGATCTACACCTTCGGCAACGCCTGGTTCAGGGGAGCCGCCCCCGGCTCACGTCCGGTCGACCTCGCGGTCAGGGACTGATTCGGGGCCAGTGCCCCCACCCACCGCTCACCATGGGCCAGAATCGTCGGATGGCCAAGGGTCCGTTCCGTCTGATAGCGAGCGATCTCGACGGGACGATCATCGGCCCCACCGGTGAGGCCTCCCCCCGCACCCGGGCCGCCCTGAAGGCCGCCCGCCAGGCGGGCATGGAGGTGGTTATCGCCACCGGCCGCCCGCCTCAGTTCGCCCTGCACCTGCCCGAGCACCTCAACGCCGGTTCGACCATGGTGTGCTCCAACGGCGCCATCACCTACGACCTGGAGTCCAACACGTTCCTGGACCGGTTCGCCATGGCCACCGAGGTGTGGCATCAGGTGGTGACCGACCTGCGTTCCGCCGTCACCGACGTGAGCTTCGGCCTCGAATGGGGCTGTGACCACACCTCGGAGTCCACCTTCGCCCGGGTGCTCGGTCGCCACGACCGGGTCCCGGTTCCCGACATCCTCCAGGCCCCCGCCGAGGGTGCCCACAAGCTGCTGGCCCTGCACCCCGACATCCCCATCGAGGACCTCGCCCCCCGGGTCAGGGAGGTGATCGACGGGCGCCTGCACATCACCTGGTCGACCCTGCCCTTCGTGGAGGCCACCGCCCCCGGGGTGTCCAAGGCCGCGGCCCTGCGGCGCTACTGCGACCGCCGGGGAATCTCCGCCGAGGAGGTGCTCGCCTTCGGCGACATGCCCAACGACGAGGAGATGCTCGCCTGGGCCGGCTGGGGAGTGGCCATGGGCAACGCCCACGAGCGAACCAAGGCCGTCGCCGACGAGGTGACCCGCACCTGCGCCGACGACGGCGTGGCCATCGTCATCGAGAGGCTCCTGGGCTGATCCCCGGGTCCGCCCCTACAGGGTGGCCAGGAGTTCCTCGTACTCCTCGAGCTGCTCCTGCACCGGTCCCCGACTTCCTCACCACAGAGCGGCGACCTCATGAGACCAGAAGGCGATCGCGGCGTTTGTGGTAACCCAGCGAGCCGTTGTGCTGGAGCTGAGATCCTCCGGGGCTCAGCACCGATTATCGAGTTCGGCTTCCCGAAGTTCGCTACCGCTGAGCCCTTCGCATGGCGACACCGGGTCGGGTCCGGGTTCCACATACCGGGTTCCGGTCGGGAGGCTGCCCTTGTCAGCCGGGGTTGGAACACCACCGGTGGGCAGGGGAATGGGGGTTCCCGACCGGAGTAGGTCCGTGATGCTCTCGACCGACAGACCGAAGCTGTCCTCGGAGGTGACATGGGAGAACAGCCCACCGGCCCCCGGCGCAACTCTTCCGTCCTCGCGAAGCGGGACAAGGGTGCTGGGTCCGGCGAAGGTCAGGAATCCATCATCGGTCTCCCGAACGAACAGAAGGAAGGAGGACCCGGTACGGACCGGGCCGAGCTCGGTTGCCAGCAGCTCGATTGGCTCCACGTCGATCCGAACGAGGGCATCGTTCTCGTCGCCGTATCTCAGCAGCGCCGGATGGGCTATTTCCATCTCCTGACCGGGTGACAGATCGCCGATCAGGGGCTCGGTCACGCTGAACACCAGCCCGTCCCAGATCATCGTGGTGTTGATCACCACGTCGGGGTCGGTGCTCATGGGTGTCTCCCTGAGATCCCGCGTCGAACCGGCCAACGTGCCCACGAAGACATAC
>DRKF01000499.1 GCA_011051915.1 Acidimicrobiales bacterium
CCCGCTTGATGACCAGGAAATGCTCGGCGAGTTCGGGCCCGATGGCGGAGGTGAACTCGGTGTCGGCCTCCATGGCATCGAGGGCCTCGTTCAACGATGTCGGCACGTGGATGTCGGTGCAGACCTCCTCGATCCCGTCACCCGTCTCCGGATCGGGGGGTTGTGCCCCGGCGGCGAAGCCCAGGCGGGCCGCCTGCAGTACGGCCGCCGTGGCCATGTGGGGGCTGACCGCGCCGTCGGCGAGTCGGCTCTCCAGGCGGGTCCCCTGGCCCCGGGTCGGTGGTACCCGGACTCCGACACAACGGTTGTCGTATCCCCAGTTCGCCCAGTAGCCCGACATCTGGGCCGGACGAAGTCTCTTGTAGGCGTTCACCGTCGGCGCGCACAGGGCGGTCATGCCGCGATGGTGTTCCAGCAGGCCTGCGATGCAAGACCGGGCCATGTCGCTGAGCCCGTCCTCGGCGTCGGGATCGTGGAACACGTTGCTGCCGTCGACGTCCTCGAAGCTGAGATTGACGTGGGTTCCGTTGCCCCCGCGGTCGCCGAGGGGCCGGCCCATGAACGTCAGAAGCAGTCCCATGCTCTGGGCGACCTCGCGGGCCATGACCTTGAACAGGAAGACCTCGTCGCAGGCCTGGAGGGCATCGCCGTACTCGAGGGTCATCTCGAACTGAGGGGGGTCGAACTCGCTGTTGATGGCCTCGATCGGCAGGCCCATCCTCTCGGCCACGGTCATTATCTCATCCATGAGGCCGACCGGATCGACGCCCGAGCCGGTGCCGTAGACGAAGGCGCCGGGTGTGTCCCACGGTTTCCAGCCACCGGCCCCGTCGGGTTCGAGGATGTATCCCTCCAACTCGATACCTACCTTGGGGGCGAAGCCCAGGGCGGCCCAGTCATGGATCGCCCGCTGCAGGGTCTCACGGGGCGATATCCGCAGAGCCTCCCCCTCATAGGAGAGCCCGGCCACCACCACGCCCGTGGACTCCTCCCAGCCGGGGCGGACATCGCCCATGGAGAAGCGGGCCTCCATGTCGGGGAACCCGGCCTCGATTCCGGTGTGGGGGGCGGGGTAGATCTCCCGGTCGTATCCGAGGCTGAACACCGAGAGAGAGTGATTGGTCCCCGCCTCGGCCAGACGGGCCGGTAGGTACTTACCCCGCGCCAGTCCCAGATGGTCGGGCCACAGGGCCCTGATCCTCGAGTACTCCGCCATGTGTTGGACTCCATCCCCTCTGTGCCCCGATGACAATTCCCCGGAGACTAGCAGCCGCCGACAGATCCCTTAGGGGCCAAACGACAGTTCGGGTCCCGGCCCGCGGGTCGGGTGTGGGGCCGGCCGGCGTCGGATGGGCGGTGGGTCAGGTTTCGGTGGCCGCCAGGTCGGGAACCCGCAGCTCGGGCCGGAGGGCGGACGCCAGTCCGGCGGCGCTGACGACGACCACCGTCACCGCCACGGAGCCCACGATCAGGTACATGACGATCAGCTGGATCAGGACCGCGTCCATGGGCGCCGTGCCCGCCAGCAGCAGCCCGGTCATGGCTCCGGGGAGGGCGATGAGGCCCACACCGCGTGTTCTCTCTATCTGGGGTATCAGCGCCCCGCCCACGAGTTCGGGGAGGGTCTGGCGTACCGTCCCCCCGACGTCGAAGCCCAGGGCCAGAAGGGCCTCGATCTGCCCCCGGTCCGACGTCAGGGCCCCGATGAGGCGGTTCGCGGCCAGGGCGGCGGCGGGGACCGTGTTGCCGATGGTGATGCCCGAGGTCACGACCACCGTGACCGGGTCGGCCGGGAGGACATCGAGTCCGAACACCACCGCGTCGGCTATGGCCGTGGCCAGCCCCATGGCCAGTACCGCCCACATCCCGACCCGCGGAAGGGCGCCGGCCCGGTTGCGCACCACGGTGGCACCCACTCCCAGCATGACCAGCACCCACAGGACCGACAGGGCCATGGCCCGGTCGGAGTCGAACACCGCCCGGAATATCAGGCCCACGGCCACCAGCTGAACCGCGGCCCTCAGCGAGGCCACGATGAGGCGCCGTTCCAGGTGGAGTCTCAACCACCACGACAGACCCAGGGCGAGCAGCACCAGGAGGCTCGAAGCGGCAACCTGCAGGAATCCGATCGAGTTCACCATCGGACCCTCACCCTATGTCGTGCCGGGCCGCGCTCCCGTCCCGGTGCTCCGGGCCGCCCCTCCAGGGTCAGACCGGGGTGACGGGATTGTGGCGTTCGGTGAAGTGGCGACTCTTGCCCTGGGCCAGTCCGATACGCCGGATCGCCTCCTCCCGGAGGTCACTGGGTTCGACCACGGCGTCCACCACCAGGTCGGACCCGAGGCGTATCAGATCGACGTCCGCTTCGTACTCGGCGATGCGTTCGGCCACGAAGGCCGCTCTCTCGTCGGGGTCCTCGATGGCCTGGATACGGTTGTAGAACACGGCGTTGACGGCCGGCTCGGGTCCCATGATCGCGATCTGGGCGGTGGGCAGGCAGAGGGTGGCGTCGGGCTCGAAGGCCGGTCCGCACATCGCGTAGAGACCGGCGCCGTAGGCCTTGCGCACGATGACCGAGAGCTTGGGCACGGTGGCCTCGCTGACGGCGGCCACCATCTTGGCCCCGTGGCGGATGATCCCCTCGGCCTCCACCTGGGTGCCGATCATGAAGCCGGGCACGTCCGCCAGGAACAGGAGAGGGACGTTGAAGGCATTGCACAGGTTGACGAAGCGAGCCGCCTTGTCGGCGGAGTCCACGAAGAGCACCCCGCCCTTCACCGCGGGGTTGTTGGCCACGATGCCCACCGGGTTTCCCTCCAGGGACGCGAAACCGACCACCAACTCGGCCGCGAACAGGGGCTTTATCTCGAAGAAGCTCTGCTCGTCGACCAGACCCTCGATGACCCGGTGGATGTCGTAGCCGACCTTCTCGTCCTCGGGAACATCGGCCGCGGTCAGGGGTCGGGAGGGCGGTTCCCAGCCCGAACGGGGAGGCCGGTGCCGGAAGTTGGTCGGGAGGTAGGACAGATAGGTGCGGGCGGCATCGATGGCGGCGAGGTCGTCGGGGTAGAGATTGTCGCCGCAGCCCGAGACCGTGGCGTGCATGCGGGCTCCGCCCATCTCCTCGAG
>DRKF01000500.1 GCA_011051915.1 Acidimicrobiales bacterium
ACAACGCCCTCAGGGTCGGATTCGCCCGGGCCCGCCGCCTCCGCTGGGACCCGACCGCGGTCCCCTGGGTCACCTTCCTGACCCCGGAGATAGCCCAGGTGGGTCTCACCGAGGCCGCTGCCGCGCAACTACCGCAGGCCCGGGTGGCCTGGCTCCCGGCGTCGGAGATCGATCGTGCGGTCACCGCCGGCTCGGAGGAGGGGTTCGTGAAGCTCATCGCCGTACCCCGCCGGGGCCTGGGCTGGGCCGGTGGAGGGAAGCTGGTCGGGGCCACGATCGTGGCCGACCGGGCCGGGGAGATGATCTCCGAGGTCGTTGTGGCCATGACGGCGGGGATGTTCGCCGGGCGGCTGGCCCAGGCGATTCATCCCTACCCCACCTGGTCGGTGGGCTTGCAGATGGCCGCCACCCAGTTCATGGGTACCTACGCGGGGAGAACGGCCCGCTCTCCCCGCGTCCCCTGAGGGGTGGAGGTTCCCGTGGTGGCCGACCCGTCCTGAGGCCGGGGGTCAGGAATAGGCGGCGATGGTGGTCTCGCCGAACTCCGCCATCTGCTCGGCGCCGGTCGGGGGTACGACCACCCGGGAGACCCCCAGCTCGATGAGCTGCTCCAGCAGCTCGGGGCGGCCGTCCCATCCGGCGGTCAGCTCGAGGGCGTCGGGATCCCGACCGGCCTTCTCCGCCGACATCTTGGCCCGGTCGAACAGGGCCCTCAGCTCGTCGACGGTGCCTCTGGCCGGGAAGAAACCGTCGCCGAGTTCCCCGGCCCGGCGGGCGGCCCGCTTGGAGTGGCCCCCGACGATGATCGGAACGTCGCCGTTCACCGGACGGGGACGGCAGTAGACGTCCCGGAAGCTCACGAAGGGACCGTGGTGGGTGGCCACCTCGTCCCGCCACAGCGAACGGAAGGCCCGGAGGTAGTCGTCGGTGCGCGGCCCGCGGTCCTCGAATGACTCCCCCAGGGCGGCGAACTCCTCGGCCAGCCACCCCGAGCCGACCCCCAGAAGCATCCGGCCGCCCGACATGTGGTCGAGAGTGGCCACCGCCTTGGCGGTCACGACGGGGTTCCGCTGGGGAACTATGAGGATTCCGGTGCCGAGCTTGATCGTGGTGGTGGCGCCCGCCACGTAGGACAACCAGATCAGGGGATCGGGGATGTCGAAGTCCTCGCGGTCCCCGGGCATCCGCCCACTGGGGCTGTAGGGGTAGGGCGAGCGGTAACCCTTGGGCACGACCACGTGCTCCACCGTCCACAGGGATTCGAAGCCGGCGTCCTCGGCCGCCCGGGCCAGAGCCACGGCCGGTCCCGGATCGGCGAACGGTCCGGCGTTGGCGAACATGATCCCGAACTTCATGGCTCTCTCCCGTGTCTCTGATCTGGGCCGAGGCTAATCGGACCCGGATCCCGCCCTCACATTCTCCTCACATCCGGGCCCCAACATGAGCCCATCGAGTCGCCGCCCCACTCGGGGCGCAGACACCAGGACAGGAGATGTGCCGTGGTGAAACTCAGCTTCCGCCGCCAGTCGACCGACATCGACACCCGTTCCCAGGTGGCCCTGATCCATCGACGGGCCGGATTCGGTCTGACCCCCGAGGAACGGACCGAGGCGTACTCACGGGGTCCCGCCGTCGAGATCGACCGCCTGGTCGAACCGGAGGCGAACGGTCTGGCCCGGGCCATCGACCCCTGGGACGACGCCACCTACGCCATCCGCCGTCCACCGCCCGAACTCAACGCCTCGGCCGCCGCCGACTGGTTCTTCAACATGATCACCAATCCCCGCCAGGGGGAGGAGTGGATGACGTGGTTCTGGCACGGCCACCTCGTCTCCAGCCTCAACAAGGTTCGCCATCCGATGCTGATGATCAACCAGATCCGGATGTTCACCGAGATGGGACTGGGCGATCTTCGCAGCCTGCTCGTCTCGACCACCACCGACCCCGCGATGCTCGTGTACCTGGACGGCAACGACAGCACGGGAGAGGCCCCCAACGAGAACTACGCCCGGGAGCTGATGGAGCTGTTCGCCCTGGGGATCGGCAACTACACCGAGGCCGACGTCCAGGCCGGGGCCAAGGCCCTCACGGGTTGGGTGTCGCGGCCCCGGGACGGGTACCAGGCCCGCTTCGTTCCCCGGCGCCACGACCCCGAGCCCCAGACCTTTCTCGGTCACACCGACGTCAACGACGTGGAATCGGTGATCGACGCCGTGCTCGACCATCCCGCCTGTGGCCCCTTCGTGGCCCGGAGCCTGGCGAAGGCCATTCTCGGCTCCTCGGTCCCGACGGAGGTGACCGATGAGCTGGGGAGGGAGTTCGCCTCCGGTGGCTACCTCATCAGACCCCTGTTCCGGGCGATCCTGGAGATGGCGGTGGAGCGTCCCGACGTGGTCAGCCCGATCATCCAGGGCCCCCTGCCGTGGCTCGTTCAGGCCATCCGCAACACCGGAGCTGCCTGGGAGACGGATCTGGCCGTGAGGGGGCTGCACTTCGCCGGTCAGGTTCCGCTGGGGCCACCCAACGTGGCCGGCTGGCCCAGCGGTACCGCCTGGCTGGCCTCCTATGTGGTCACGGCCCGCTTCAACCTCGCTGCCGGGGTGGCGGCCCTGACCCCGCCCGAATCCCCGGCCCGTCAGGCGGCGGAGTCCCTCGATCTGGGGGAGCTGGCCGACATCCTCGGGCGCCCGGAGGGGTTCGGCCCGAGCACGACTGGCGCCCTGGAGGGAATCGGCACCGGAAAACCCACCGAGGTGCTGACCATCGCCCTCAGTTCCCCCGACATCGTCATCGGCTGATCGGCCGCAGGCCTCACGACAGGAGCAAGACATGGACCGCAGAAGATTCCTGGCCGGTGTGAGTGTCGCCGGCGTATCCACCGCCATCGGTCTGGCCGGCTGGCAGCAGCTGGGCGGCCGGGACGGGGGTACCGGGACCACGGGTCCCGGTACCACCCCCACCACGGGGGCTCCGACCACCACGACTCCGGCATCGCCCGTCCCGGAGCCGGGTGGTTCGGAGTCCTCGTCGGATGATCGGATCCTGGTGGTCGTGCAGATGAACGGCGGCAACGACGCCCTCAACACCCTCGTGCCCTCCGACGGTCGCTACCGGGACTTCCGCAGCACCATCGCCATCCCCGAGGACGAACTCCTGGTCATGGGAGGCGTGTCCGACCACGCCCTGCATCCCGCCCTGGAGCCCCTGCTCCCCTACTGGGACGACGGGGCCATGGCGGCGATAGCCGGTATCGGCTTCGAAGGGGCGGGCCGGTCCCACTTCGAGGCCATGGACTGGTGGTTCCGGGGCAGTCCCGACCCGACGGTGACCACCGGTTGGCTGGGCCGCTGGTTGGATCTCACCGCGGAGGGGGACGACAGCCCCTTCCGTTCCGTGGCCCTGGGTGGCGGGGCTCCGGCGCTCAAGGGCCAGACCTCGGTTCCCACCGTGGTCACCTCCCCGGGGGCGTTCAGTTTCCACGCCCCCCGAAACGCCGACCGGGCCGCTCTGGAGGTGGCTCGGGCGGCCCTGGTGGATCCCCTCTCCGACGATCCCTGGATCGCCACCGTCCAGTTGGCGCAGCAACGCACGTCCGAGGCGGTGGAACTCTTCGCCGACCTGGCCTCGGGGGACACCGACCAGGCGACCGACCGTCCCCGGCGGGGCTCGTCGGCGGCCGACAGTCTGTCCACCGCCGCCGCCCTTATCCGCCAGGACCTGGGAACCAGGGTCATCATCGTCTCGACCAGCGGGTTCGACACCCACTCCAATCAGCCCGACACCCAGGCCTCGCTTCTCGGTGACGTGGCCTCGGGGGTGGCGGGTTTCCTCGACACCCTCTCGGGCACCCCCTGGGCCGACCGGGTGATGGTCATGACCACCAGCGAGTTCGGACGTCGAGTGCAGGAGAACGGCTCCGGTGGCACGGACCACGGCCGGGCCGGGGTGCATTTCCTGGCCGGCAACGGTGTTGACGGAGGCCTCGTCGGGGGTTGGGATCTCGGTTCGCTGACCGACGGGGACCTCACCCCGGTCGTGGATGTGAGGGCTCTTTACCGGACCGCTCTCACCTGGCTGGGGGGCCCCGTCGACGAGGTTCTGGGAGGGAGCTTCGAGGATCTCGGCCTGCTGCGGGCCTCAATCGTGTGAGTCCGGCTCACGGAACGGGCCCCACGGTGGCATCCTGGGAGTCCCCGACCTTCCGTCCCGCCCGGGAACTTCCCGTGGGTGGCGCCGGTTCCCATGACGTGGACGACACCTGCTACCGACATCCCGACCGGCCGACCGGTCGACACTGCACCCGCTGCGGCCGGGCTGCGTGCGCCGAGTGCCTCAGGCCCGCCGCGGTGGGTTCCCACTGCCTGGAGTGCCTCAGGGCGGTAGCGCCCAGCCCGGTGGAGAAGGTCCGCAGTCGGGTGGCCACCGGGGCACCCGTCGCCACCGCCGCCCTGGTGGCGGCCAACGTCGTCGTCTACCTCTGGAGTCAGGCCGCCCAGTCCACCCGGGGCCTGAGCTCGGTCATCGCCCGGTTCGGGCTGTTCGGACCCATCGTCGCCGAGAACGGTGAGTGGTACCGCCTCATCACCAGCGGGTTCCTCCACTTCGACCTGCGCCACATCGGTTTCAACATGGTGATGCTGTGGCTGCTGGGTCGCCAGCTCGAGAGGATCATCGGTCCCGTTCGCTTCCTGGCCGTCTACGCGGTGGCCCTGCTGGGGGGCTCGGCCCTGGCCCTGCTGCTGTCACCCAATGCCATCACCGCCGGGGCCTCGGGAGCCATCTTCGGGGTGATGTCGGCGCTCTACGTGGCCATGGAGAGAAGAGGCCTCGATCCCTGGAACTCGGGGGTGGGCTCCCTCATCCTCATCAACGTGTTCCTGTCCTTCATGATCCCCAACATCTCCATCGGAGGTCATCTGGGTGGTCTGGTGGGAGGGGCCCTGGCCGTCTACGTGCTCGACGACCGGGGGGCGGAGACCTGGCGCCGCCGAGCGGTCGTCCGCTGGGGAGCGGCGGCCGGTCTCGGAGTGCTCATGTTCGGGGCCGGACTGGTGGCGGCGTCCACCTGGTCGTCCCCGCTTCTCTGAGCCGGGCAGGTTCCGAAACGAAGTTCTTGCCAAACGACCCCGTTTCCCGGCCGCGGCGACCCGGCCGCCGGGTACGATCGTCGCCATCACGACTGAATCGACACCCGAAAGGAACACCATGGCATTCGAGCTTCCCGAGCTTCCGTTCGCAATGGACGCCCTCGCCCCCCACATCAGCCGGCGGACCCTCGAGTTCCACTACGGCAAGCATCATCAGGCCTATGTCAACAACCTGAACAAGGGTGTCGAGGGCACCGACATGGAGGGCATGTCCCTCGAGGACGTGATCATGGCCGCCGAGGGTGGTCTGTTCAACAACGCCGCCCAGACCTGGAACCACACCTTCTACTGGAACTCCATGACGCCCGACGGCGGGGGCGAGCCCGGGGGCGATCTCGGTGACGCCATCGGCTCGGCGTTCGGTTCCTACGACGCATTCCGCCAGGAGTTCACCCAGGCGGCGATGACCCAGTTCGGTTCCGGCTGGGCCTGGCTGGTCGACGACGGCAGTGGCCTGTCGGTGATGAAGACCCCCAACGCCGACCTGCCCATGAAGCACAGCGCCAAGGCCCTGCTCACCGTCGACGTGTGGGAACACGCCTACTACCTCGACTATCAGAACGCCCGGGCCACCTACGTGGACACCTTCATGGACCATCTCGTCAACTGGGACAGTGTCGCCGCCCGCATGGGTTGACCTGAGCCGACCTGACCTGAGCTGTCCGTCCGGACGCCGTGGTCACCGGGATCCGGTGACCCCGTCCTGAGCCGGCCCCGGCTCGAACCTCCCCTTCCTCCCGGACGACATGAACACAGCTGCCCCCACCGGGAACCGGTGGGGGCAGCTGTGTCCCCGGAGCTCAGCGGAGGGGGAGCGGCGGTGTGGGAGGCGATCACGTCGGCGACGAGGGACCCGGAGCTCAGTGGGGGAGAGGCTCCGGCTCTGACCCTCGACCCGGTCGGCCGGCGGCTACTCCAGAGGGGGCAGGTTGCCGAAGTCCAGCCGGAAGGGCAGGTTGGCGAAGGGATCCGAAGAGGTTTCCGCCACTATGGCCACCTCGGTCTTCTCCGGTTCCATGACGTGACCGACGGCCAACATGGCTGCGGCCAGCAGGTTCACCGCCCCCGAGGCGCGCGGATCGGGATGACGCTCCGGCCGGGGCTCGCCCTCCTCGGAGGGTTCCTCCCCGGGATAGGTGAAACCGAGGTCGTCTCTCACGGTTCTCCATTC
>DRKF01000501.1 GCA_011051915.1 Acidimicrobiales bacterium
CACCGGTAGTGAACTGGCCTATCTCGGGGCCCACCTCAACGACGAGACCGTCTACACCTACTTCGTGTTCGACGGAGGCCTGAGTGTCAACACCGGTCTCGGGGACGGCCCCGGAGAGGAGTCCCTGCCCTCGGAGATCAGCATTCCCCTCGGCTCCCCCGGCGTGCTCGTGCTCGACCCGACCGATCCCTACCTGTACATAGGCGGACCCTGCGACGCGTTCGACTCCGACGAGGATCCCGAGGACCCGGACAGCTCGACGACGACGTCCAGCACGACTTCGACTTCCACCACCTCGACCACCGAACCACCCGAGGAGGCGTCGGACCCCTACACCCTCGACCTCACCGACACCGAGGGACTCGTCGACTGCGGTATCGGATTCTCCCTCGGGGGCCGAATCCCCTTCGCCGGCAGTGACGATCCCGACCAACCCCTTCCCTCGTTCAACGGCCACGTGGTGGTGGACGGTGTGGTCCCCATCCCCGGTGGGCTGAGCCTCGACGGAATGACCGTGATCGAGATGAGCGCTGGCGCCGTGCGCACCGCCGGGACCGGTGACCTCTCGGTGACCCTGCCGTTCATCCCCGACAAGGTCGACATCGAGTTTCCCCTCGGACAGGCCGGGGTCGTGGTGGAGGCCGATCAACAGGGCGTGCGGGTCAGCTACGCCGGGAAGCTGGGGGGCGAGGACATCTCGCTGCCTCTGGGGATTCCACTGCAGATACCCCAGGGCAACGAACTCCTCGTCAGCGGGGTCCTGGGGCTCGACACCACCGGTCCGGTGCCGGTGCCGTCCGCCGACAGCTATTTCGAGGCCGCCGGCAACTTCGGCCTCGGGCTGGGTGCTCTGGGTGATCTGATCGGCGTCTCCGTGGACGACGGATTCGCCATCCAGGGGCAGCTCCGGATCGATGTCACGGGGGTCACCGCCTCCGGCACCTCCGGTGTGAGCCTGCATCCCGACATCGACCTCGGGGGGCAGGCCGCAGTGGAACTGTTGATCTCCACCGGCGACCCGCTGGACTCCTATGTCGATATGGCCGGCGACATCCGCATCGGGGGGATCGACCTGACCGGTGACGCCGCCCTGCGACTCGACCGCGACGGGTTGACCGCCAGGGGCACACTGGATTCCCCACTGGGTGGCATCGCCCTGGCCGGGATGGTCGGACCCCAGGGCATCGATCTCCGAGGTGACGCCTCCCTGGTGCTCCCCCTGGACTTCCTCCACGACTTCTCCGCCGCCGCCACCGCCGGCATCGACGCCGCCCAGGTCGAGGTGGACAAGCTGAACACGGAGATCGACCGCCTCCGCCGGGAGATCCGCGACAACCGCAAGGACCGATCCACCGACTTCCGGAACGCCCGGGCGGCAGTCGACCAGGCCCGCCGGAACCTCGACAAGGTCCTGGCCAACATCGCCCACAACGACCGTCTCATCGCCCAGAAGCGGAGGGAGCGGGAGGCCACGGCCAACATCCTCGAGGACGCCCGCCTGAGTCTGGAGATCGGTGCCCTGCAGCTGGCCAACACCACCCAGTACGGATACCGGGCCACCGCCCTGGGCGCCCTGGACCTGGCCGAGGGGGTGCTCAACGGGATCGAAGCCGGCCTGGACGCCATCCCCGTGGACACCGATCCCCGGATCGTGGCCCTGTTCGTGGCCCGTGACACCGCCACCGGGGCACTCGAGGTGGCCCGTTTCGGGGCCACGATCATCGACGTGTCCGGGGAGTTCCGGGCCGACGTCTTCCTCCAGCTGGGCACCTCGGGCATCGACGGATCGGTCGACGTCCGATTCTGCGACGACAGCGGGTGCTCGGGAATCGCCGGAGGCAGCCTGAGAACCTCGCCCAATCTGCAGGTGTGTGTGGACGCCTTCGATCTGGGCGACATCTGCGCCGCCATCTGAGCCCGGTCCCCACCGTCTCCCCACTCCCCATCCCCATCCCCATCCCCCGATCCGTGCCACCAACCGCACCCCACAGCACGCGCAAGATGCCACAGATCGCCCCCATCCCCCGATCTGTGCCACCAATCGCACCCCACAGCGCGCGCTGGATGCCACAGATCGCCGGGCGGGGGCTGGGGAACCGGAGCCGAGCTTGGGGGCGACGACCTTTTCTTCCCGTCTCGCGGTACCGATGGGAGTAGCGGAGCAGTTCTTCTGCGAGGAGGCATCCGCCATGGCCAGACTCCGTCCCCCCACGACCGCCAGATCCCAGTCCCGCACCGGACGTGAACGCCATCCTGCAAGGTTTCGTGCCGTTCTGACGATGGTGCTGGCGACGGGTCTTCTCGCCGCCGCCTGCGGCGACTCCTCCGGGGGTTCGGCTCCCGAGGCGACCGGGGCGGCGTTGAGCACGGCGACCACCGCGGCCACGAGCGCTCCGGCGACCTCGGCTCCGGGCTCGAGCGCGATCACGACCGGTCCCACGACAAGCACCCCGCCCCCGACAACCGCCTCCACCACGAGCAGCACCCCGCCCCCGACTACCGCCCCCACAACCA